>CAZLNX010000227.1:0-10159 GCA_964560795.1 uncultured Anaerolineales bacterium
GAAGTGGGGGGTGTGTTGTTCGGCCTGTTCGAGCCTGAGGCTGCTCCCTGGGCCTTAGACGGCGTCCCCAAGAATTTCACCTTTGGGGAGATCAACCCCGATTGGGACCGCATGATGCCTTACATCGAAGATGCCATGAAACGCATCCCGGTGCTCGAAAATGTCGGTATCCACAAATTCTTCTGCGGCCCGGAAAGCTTCACGCCAGACAACGGCTTCATGATGGGGCTGGCACCCGAATTGGATAATTTCTACGTTGCCGCCGGTTTCAACTCCCTGGGCATTCTCATGGGCGGCGGGGCCGGAAAAGTGATGGCCCAGTGGATCGTCGATGGCGTCTCGGATGTCGATATCACTGAGATCGACATTGCCCGCATGCTGCCATTCCAGAATACCCCGAAATATCGGCAAGATCGGGTCGTCGAAATACTCGGGTACATGTTCGATATTGGTTATCCAAATAAACAGCTAAAAACCGCCCGCAATGCGCGCCAATCCGCCTTCCGTCAGAGATTGGCTGATGCCGGGGCCTATTTCGGCGTCTATGCTGGCATGGAATATCCAGACTGGTTCGCGCCCGCAGGTGTTGAGCCGAAAGTCGAGTACTCCTGGGGGCGCCAGAACTGGTTTGAATACAGCGCAGAAGAACATCGCGCTACCCGAGAAAATGTGACCATGATGGATTATTCCGTCATGGGCAAAGTCCTGATACAGGGCCGCGATGCCGAGAAATATCTCAACCTCATCTGCGCCAATAACGTCGCCGTGCCGGTCGGTCGATGTGTCTATACCCAATGGTGCAACGAGACCGGCACCATCGAAGCCGATGTGACTGTCACACGCCTGGCCGAAGACAAGTTCCTGATACTCAGCGGAGATGCCACCATCACTGCTGTGCAAGCCTGGCTGAGACGCCATATCCCCGCGGATGCCCATGCCATGATAACGAATATTTCTTCAGCCTATAGTGTGCTAAACATCCAGGGTCCGAAATCTCGGGAATTTTTGAGCAGCATTACCCATGCAGATATGTCCAATGAAGCCTTTCCCTTCCTCACATCCCAAGAGATCGATATCGGCTATGCCTTGGTAAGGGCCATCCGCATCACGTATGTTGGCGAATTGGGCTGGGAGCTGTACATCCCTTCAGAATTTTCACTGCACGTCTTTGACACCCTGCTGGAAGCGGGCGAAGATTTCGGGCTCAAACACATTGGGCTTCAGGCCCTGAACACCCTACGGTTGGAAAAAGCGTACCGTGATTACGGCGGCGACATCGACAACACCGATACGCCCCTGGAAGTTGGCTTGGGTTTCTTTGTGGATTTCGACAAACCTAGCGGGTTCATCGGCAAAGACGCACTGTTGAAGCTCAAAGAATCCGGCTACAGGTATCGCATGCCGCAGTTCCTGCTCGAGGATCCCGAACCGATGATGTATTACGGCGAGATCATCTACCGCGATGGAGTGCCTGTTGGAAATATCATGTCTGGCGGTTTTGGACACACCTTTGGCGCATCTATCGGAGTTGGCCCGGTTGAAAATGAAGATGAACCTGTGACAGTCGATTATGTCAAGAGCGGCTCCTATGAAATCGACATCGCCGGTGTGCGCTACCCGGCCAAAGCATCCCTAAGACCTATGTATGACCCCAAACTCTTGAGGGTGCGCAGCTAAACCTAATTCTTGTATATTTTTGTGGAGTGTCTCAATTGTCAGCAAAAGAAAAAAACCGCTTGATAGATGATTTAACTGCGGCCCACCTATCTCTTAGAGAGACAATTGGAAAAGGTTGATCTCGAAGTACATGCATATAATGACTCAAGTTGGCGCATCAGGGATATTGTTGGGCATATTGCGACCTGGGAAAGAGTGGTTGCGAAAGCTTTGCGTGCTTACGTGGCAGGCTCAGAATATTTAGTACCTGATCCTGATAAATATGAAGAGCAATACAATGAAAATGAAGTTTTAGAACAACATAAGTTGTCAACTCAACAAATTTTAGATGAGTTTGAATTAGCGCATGATGAATTTAAGACCGCATTAGATGAAACACCGATTGATCATTTCCCTGGAGATTTTCTCTATCCCTGGGGCGATCAAAGTGGGGATATTGCCACAATGGTTGAAGAGATGATTGAACATATTTATGAGCATCAGGATGAGATCATAAAGGCAATCCAAAGCCATAAAATGTAAAATTTACCGGGTCTCTTCGATAGCTGTGTGCCATAGAAGTTTGTTGCTGAACGATTATGTATCAGAGGAGTGATTAGAATGTCAGCAAAAGTAAAAAAACGCTTGATTGATAGTTTGACTGAGGCTCGCCTGGCTACCCGGGCAACATTAGATGATGTCGATCTGGATATGATTGTTCATGAAGAAACTGGTTGGCGGGTCAGGGATATCGTAGGGCACATAGCGACCTGGGATTGGGAAATTGCCAATTCCCTCCGAGCTTATTTGGCTGGATCAGAATACCTCACTCCCAATCTTGATGAAGAAGAGGTCGAATTTAACCAAAATGCGATTCTAGAGCAACAAAAGTTAACTTCAGAACAAATTCTAATTGAATTTGAAACCGCGTATGATGAATTCAGGAAAGCAATTCAGGAAATCCCAGATGATCGATTTCCTGGCGATTTACTTTATCCCTGGGGAGATGAACGTGGGGACATCGCTACGATGGTTGAATATATGATAGAACACAGCGATGAACATCGAGAAGAAATTATGAATGCAATCCAGGGATAATCAGACGAATAAAACAG
The DNA here is from genome assembly GCA_964560795.1 of uncultured Anaerolineales bacterium. Taxonomy (GTDB): domain Bacteria; phylum Chloroflexota; class Anaerolineae; order Anaerolineales; family UBA11858; genus NIOZ-UU35. Next base: position 2,772 of record CAZLNX010000227.1, read on the forward strand.
CTATGGTAATAGGTGCACAATTAATTTTCCTATTGCTACTCCCCATAAGGAAGAATATCTATGGTTGAAAATATACGCCAACTTGGAACCGTCAAGCTGGTCCAAGTGCAGCCTTCCGGCTTGATCATCGAGACGCCTTCCGGCTATTTTTATGACGTCACCCGGCGTGTCGAAGTTGATCGCCTGATCATCAACTCTTTGGGCATCGAAGCCATCACCCAGGATGGAGAGCATGTACTCGATATCCACCACATCAATCACCCCGACAAAGCCTACGACGACGATGACCTGGTTTCCTTTGGATTCACATCACACTACGAAGCGATGAGAGAACGATTTGGGGAGCATATGGTCGATGGCAGCGCCGGTGAAAACATAATTATCGATTATGAAGACGAAGTTTGGTTAGATGATATGGGAGGGCAAATCGCCATCGAGAGCGCCAAGACCGGACAAAGGACTCTTTTGGATGTGCTCAGTTTCGCGCCCCCCTGCGAGGAGTTCAGCCATTTCGTCGCCCAGAGCCAGCACGAGCGCCTCCCCGCGGCAGAGTTGAAATCTATCTTGCAATTCTTGAACAATGGCCGGCGCGGCTTCTTGCTGGTACTGAGTGAAGGGCAGGAAGAAGCCACAGTCCAGCCGGGAGATCGAGTATTTGTCACACGTGAACGGGAATAGTATGAAATCAAACCTAGTTCTGAAAAACGCTGCCGTTTATACCGTTGACGAAGATCGCAGTTGGGCTCAGGCGATTGCGATTGCCAATGGAAAAATACTCTTCGTCGGTTCGGATGCAGATATTGAGAAGTATATTGAAGCCAATACTCAAGTGATCGATCTGGATGGAAAGATGGTGCTGCCGACCTTCGTGGACAGCCACATGCACCCAGCCCAGAGCGCGCATGTGTATCAATTTGGCCTGAGTCTCTTCGATGTAACTGGGATTGACCTGATCCAGGCCTATCTCGAAACAATCCGAGATTTTGTAAATAAACACCCCGATGAACCCTGGATCGTGGGCGGCGGCTACTCTCGCTCCGCATTCGACGAAGTTGGTCCGCGTAAAGAATGGCTCGACGATATTGAATCATCACGTCCTATTGCAATAATTTCCACAGATGGGCATTCGATGTGGGTCAATTCAAAAGCTTTTGAAATCGCCAGTATCACCAAGGATACTCCCCAACCCGAGGAAGGCGTGATCAAGCAAGACCCCAAAACGGGTGAGCCGTCAGGGTTGCTTCAAGAACCTGGGGCGATGAACCTGGTCGCCCATCATATACCGGACCCTCCAAAAGAGCATATGAAAGAGTCGCTGCTTTGGTTGCAGGAATTTCTCAACGCTAAGGGAATCACTACCGTCCACGAGGCCATGTTAGGGCTCGAAGAGCGACACATCTATGAAGCTTATGATGAACTCGCTCAAGAAGGAAAGTTGACCGTACGCTACCGAGCCTCTTGGAATATGTCCCCCGATCGGGACGTCTTTGAACAGATCGATCGCGGCAAAACCCTGGCCAAGAAGTTTATCCATCCGCATTTCAAGGCTCATTCGTTCAAATTCTTCGCCGATCATGTCACTGAAGAAGAGACCGGTTTTCTAATGGAGCCTTATGCTCACCGTGATGATGATTGGTACGGCATAAAAGTCTGGGACGATGATGTCCTTCAGCAGGCTTTTTCCAAGATTGATGCTGATAAATACCAAATCCACGTTCACGTGATTGGAGATGCTGCCGCGCAGTACACCCTAGACGCACTTGAATACGCCCAAGATGCGAATGGGAAACGAGATGCACGCCATTCTTTCGCCCACCTGCAAATGGCGCGCCAAGAAGATATCCAGCGCATAGCTAAACTCGATGTCAGCGTCCATCCCAGCCCTTACTGGATGATAATCGATGATTATTTCTGGAAATTAAATTTACCCTATCTAGGGCGCGAACGCGCCTTGTACCAGCAGTATCCTTTCAACAGCCTGTTCAAAGCCGGGGTTAATGTCACGGTCGCCAGTGATTTCTTTGTCACCGAGCCAGATCCTATGGCTGCTATCTACTGCGGCATGACCCGACGGATGCCACAGACAACTTTCGAATCTGAGTATGGGGAAAATCCAAACTACCGTCTGGTATCTGATCCCGATGCTGAGTTAAAGCCTGGCGATCTAGGCGTGCTGCCCCCGCTCGAGGAACGAGCCAGTCTCGAAGATATCATCGTCGCCTCGACCTTGAACGGCGCGCAAGCTAATTTTTTGGATGGAGAACTTGGCTCCATTGAGGTGGGGAAGTTAGCAGATTTGGTGGTACTAGAGCACAATCTATTTGACATTGATATCGAACAGATTCCCACAACTGAGATTGCAATGACATTTTTTGAGGGGAAACTAGTTTACTCGGTTGATAATTCTTAGGAGAAGATCATGAAACTGCCTATCATAAAACAAGCGATGGACCAAACATTGGAAGACACGGGCGTGCATCCAATGTCCTTAGAAGATACTACTCCCTCGACGGCCTGGTTGGAAGTTTATGGCGATGATGAAGGGCGAGATGCAGGTATCTGGGAATGTTCGCCTGGAAAATACCGCCTGGAACGAGCTAGCGACGAATTGTGCTATATCCTACAGGGACATTGGAAGCTGATCGGGGATGAAGGGGATGAATACGAGGTCAAAGCAGGCGATGTACTCTATTTGCGCAAAGGCTGGTGCGGTACCAGCCACGTGATTGAGACAATACGAAAAGTATATATGGCTTGCTAGAAAACCTAATTGATTATCATTAGGACTTACGTAAACCAGTGGGATAATAGGTGAATGAGCAAACTAAACCACTGGGACTACTGTCAATTTTTGTTGGTCAGCCAAGTCAATTACACACAAACCTACTTTGCTGAGCATAGCGAACAATTTAGCCATGACCGTATCAATCGTCTGATGCGAGAAAATAAGCTGACGCCGCAGGAGCTTCGTCAGTTGGTACGCAATGAACTGGTTTTGTCCGAAAATGGGTATATTCTGTTTGATGATACGGTGCTTGATAAAAGCCATTCTTTCGCCATTGAACTGGTGCGCAGACAATGGAGCGGCAATGTCAAGAAGGTGATCAAAGGAATTGGGATTGTCACCTGTGTCTATGTCAATCCCGATATTGGTAAGTTCTGGATCATTGATTATCGGATTTTTGACCCGGATCGTGATGGACGAAGCAAACTCGATCATTTGTTGGAGATGTGGCGAACCATTCTTCATGTGGAACAGATTCCTTTTCGCACAGTATTGATGGATAGTTGGTATGCAACTATGAAAGTGATGAAAGCCATCGAAAAGGCTAAAAAAGTCTATTATTGTCCGTTGAAATCTAATCGTCAGGTGACCCAAAATCCTGATGATGACTACAACCGAGTTGATGCACTCAACTGGAGTGAAGGTGAGAATGAGATAGGGAAAATGGTTCATCTCAAAAAGTTTCCCAAAGGGCATCAAGTGAAGCTGTTCCGGATTGAGTTGTCTACCCAACGCACGGAGTATGTGGTCACCAATGATCATTCTCAAGATTCTGCGAATGCTACTCGTCGAGAGAGTGCCATCCGCTGGAAGATTGAGCAGTTTCATCGTGAAGTCAAACAGGTAACTGGCCTTCAATCTTGTCAATGTCGTTCACAACGGGCTCAGCGGAATCATATCGCTTGTGCCATGCTGGTCTGGGTGCGATTCAATCAGATTGCTCACGATACTCAGACAAACGTTTATCTTATCAAGCAGGGCTTGCTTCGAGATTATATGCGAGATCAACTCCGTAATCCTTCTCTCTCGATGCTTCCTGCGTAAGTCCTAATCATATTGAATACGTCCTTGGCGGACGCGCCTGTGGCTTAATATTTTTGAGACAAGGTCCAATCACGTGCATTAACCCAAGGAAAAATCAGATCCCAGGTGTGCCCTTAAGATGCGCTCGAGTTCCGGTTCCGTGTTGGCCGGCAGGCGGGGCGGTTGATGCGATGCCAGTATATCTATTGCCTTCTGCCTGCTCTTTTCTGCAACTTTCTCCCGGCTGACCACCCACGTCTCGTAGGCCTCTTTATTTAGCAATTCAGGCTGCCAGTGGCGTTTGTAATTGCGCCGGGTGTGTTTCTCCTTCAAGAAATTGCCTCGGGGGATGTTGGCTTTGATCAATTCGACTTCTTCATTCAGATCATGAAGGGTGATGCCTTCCATCATGCGGCGCAGACCGCCTATCAACTCATTGTCCATGACCATCTGGGAATACGAGATCGCCGCACCGGCATCCACTGCCCCCACACCATAAATGATGCTGGCCCCTTCCACCAAGAGCGGAAATGCTGTGACCACCTTCTCAAAGCCAGCCTGCACATCGACTTCTTTGGCATCAGTCGATAGCCCACCACACATGGACGGGATGCCATAGAAGTTGGCCATAATTGCCGCCCCACTGTTGATCATGCCCCGTTCGGGAGCACCCAGAGGCAAAATCCCGGTGCGCATGTCGAGCACGCTGGAGACGCTGCCATACATCAAAGGTGTGCCAGGATACAAGATTTGCAGCACGACCATCCAGGCCAGGATTTCCAGATTGATGACGACCAACTCACCCAATAAGGTCGCCGGGGCAGAGGCGCCACCCATGGCCATACTTAGTAAAGTAATCGGCACCCCATGTGCAGCCCATCGCAGCATGCACTGGATGTTTTCAGCGGTGAAATAGGCCGGGCTGATGGGGCAATACAGGGTGGCAAAATTAGGATACTCCTTGAAGGTATCTTCCCCCCCAGCAACAGCAGCCAGCATTTCCACTGCCGCATCAACTCGATCGGGTGACAACGTGCGGTGGACAATCGGCTTCTTGGTATGAAGCAGCAGTTCAGCAATTTCGACCAAGTCGGAAAATTCGCCTACATCGGTAGCGGTCACCGTGGGGCGTACAATATCCACCTGTGGCAAGGCATCTTGCAGGGTTACGAAATTACGCACATCTTGACGAGTAGCCGCCCGGCGTTCACCCGTATCTATGTCTTGCACATTCACCGGCGTTCCTGCCCCCATAAAATACGAGTGATCCTTGAAATCCAGGCCGACTTGGCTCCCACGCTCATAAAGTTTGACATTTTTGGGCAATGCACGCAAGGCTTCATCTAATAAATCGTTGGTGATACAAGCCATTTGAGTTTCATCATCCACGACAAAACCAATGCCCTTTAGTTTAGTTAGCGTCTCTGGATCAGGCACACTAAAGCCAACCTCGGATAGGATCTCAACGGATTTTTGATGAACCAGATTGGTAATTTCTTCAGATGGTTGATTCCAATACATCATCTCTACCCAATATCCTTTGTTTATTCTGAAATCTGAATAGTATGTTTGATGCGAGGTGGTTCCGCTTCCCCCCAGCGGTATGATAATTTGTGCATTTTCAAGATCAAGAAAGATTGCGTCCGTTCTACACCGGGCACTTTCTGCAATTTGTTATTCAAGAATGAGACAAAATGTTCACGATCTTTACAGTAAACTTCTGCAAAGAGATCAAACTCGCCGGCCGCCTGGAAAAGATAAGAAACTTCGGGCAGTTGGGCGATGGCATCAGCAACTTCTTGAATGCGATCCGCTCGAACAATGATACCGATCATGCCCGCTTCATTCCAGCCCAATTCTTGCGGCTCAACAATAGCCACAATTTGCATGACCCCTTGGCCAACTAGCCTCTTGACCCTGCGCCTGACCGATCCCTCGTTTATATCTAATTCTTCAGCAATCCTGGTGTAGGGTGTGCGGCCATCATATTGCAGGTGAGAGATAATTGCCCGATCGATATCATCTAACATAACCCCATTATAGCGAAATTCGTAGTTATGTCAACACAGCATGAAGGTTATCGTTGCACATTAGCTAGTTTTATACGAATACCACCCAAATACCTCATTTATGTCAAAGCTTCTTCGAACTCCTATTTGTTTTCGTAGCATAAATCAAGAGTTCTTCTTTTTCGATCGCTTTCCATCTCAAAAATCAGGGAACAGAATTTCCCCAGAATCCCGCAATCCCCCACTCATATATTGCGCCTTCAAACGCGCATGTTGAATCTTGCCATTGTGGGTCAACGGGATTGAGCGCGGCTTGAGTAAATACACCCGCCCTGGCCGAAAACCCATATCAGCGCGCATCGCCGCGACGATGCTCAATGCCAGATCGTATTGATCATCCTCCGACTTTTCCTCTGCGTCTCGAATTTCGGCAAAAATATATATCTGCTCACCTTCGATGCGGCCCTTATCTACCCCCGTCGCTGCCGAATAACGCACGGCAGGATGACGGTCAACGATCTCTTCGATCTCCTGGGGCGAGATCGTTTCGCCAGCGCGTTTGATGATATTTTTCTTTCGGCTAACGATGTAAAGATAGCCATCTTGGTCTAGATAACCCAAATCGCCGCTGAACAAATAACCATCTTCGATGAAAAGTTTCTCGGTCTCTTCGGGATTGTCGAAATACCCCATTGAGTTGGCCGTGCTGCAGATGGCGATCTCTCCAATCTCTCCTGCAGGGAGTTCCGCTCCACCATCCATAATCCTCACATCTATCTCGGGGAAAGGTGGGCCCACGGAGACGAATCCGCGCCGGTCCACTCTGGGCGTAGAACCAGGTTTCCACATGCTGACCCCCACGGTGGCCTCCGCCAGGCCATACCCAGCCACCATGACATCCTTCAAGCCAAAGGCATCTTCAAAATCACGGATGGTCTGAGTCCGAACGGGTTCAGCAGCATTGAGGGCTACTCTTAAACTGCTCAAATCATAATCGTCCGGATCCACATGACGCAGGCACAATCGATAAGCAAAATCCGGCGCGGCGGTAAAAGTGGCGCGATGCTCTTGGATGACGCTCAACCAGGGGTGCACATCTCGCAAATTCGTCGGCAGCAAGTGCACTTCAGCGCCAAGATAAAACGGCACCATGGTCTTTAGGATCAGGCCCATATCATGGTACACCGGCAACCAACTTACAATTATCTCATCTTTGGTAATCTCCATACCGATGATCATCTGCACCACATTGGTGATCAGGTTGTCATGCGAGAGTTGTACACCCTTGGGATTACCAGTACTACCTGAAGTATATTGAATAAAAGCGATATCTTCGGGGCTGATCTCTGGAAAATGCTGTGGAGTGACTTGCTGACTTTCTAAGGTGGTGACTACTTCCAAACCCTGTTCTACGCCCATGGCTTTGTACTGTTCTAGCTGATCCCCTGGGATAGAACTGGGCGCTACGATGACTTCAGCCCCACACAGCTTGGCAATCGAGAATATTCTTTGCGGTCCCGATCCAGGGAACAAAGGGACAGCAATCCCTCCCACCCGTTGTGTTCCGTAAA
>CAZLNX010000228.1:0-10127 GCA_964560795.1 uncultured Anaerolineales bacterium
CTCATTGTGCCGCTACGTCAATGTATCATAGTGTCCCGCCTTACGTGGATAGCCACTTTGCCAAAGTAATTATTCTAGATATATTCAAACATCGCCTTGAATATTATTTAGAATGGGTAGCTGTTTATGGCTACAACTATTGGGATGTGCCCGGAGCAACCTACTTCATATATCCCCTGGCACTGGTCTTATCAATAATCGCTGATCGAAATCAAGTTGATTTTGACAAAAGGATTCGTATTGGGTTAGCAGCAGTTTTTGCAACCAGTGCGATTGCAACGATTGCTGCCATGTATGTGACCTATACCCCAGTTGGCAGTTCCTTTATAGATGGTGTACAAGGTAAATATTTCATACCCATAGCGACATTGCTACTTCTTTCCATCGTTGGCATTACAAAATTAAAAATTCGGATTCTACATTGGCTGGCGGCGGTAGTCACAATCTTAAGTTTACTCATATACCTGGGTGGATTATTTCTCTCCTATCATGCTTTTTGCGGCAGTTCATATTACTCACGTGGCTTATGCTATCAACCGTATTATAAGAATTGGGCGCCAAATACCATTAGTTCTGCCCCGATATCATCCGAAATGAGCCTAACGCAGGAAATTGTTCCTGAATGCGATGGCATTGCAGCATTACGCGTTTGGGCTGATTCATCAGGTGCAGCACAGAGTACTGTCACAAAGCTTGTTCTCAGAAATACAGATAGTGATCGCAATTTGGTTGAAGAATTCATCCAAAATGATACGATTTCGTCAACAGGTTGGTTGACTTTTGAATTCTTACCAGATTGGGACACTCGCGGAAAAACTTATCTCTTAACTATTTCGGATGGTGCTGACACAGAAAAACCTGGGGTGGAATTTTCATATACCCAACCTGGAGAATATAAATTAGGCAAATTGTTCGAGAATCAAGAAACGGTGAGCAACGATCTGCTATTTCAATATGGGTGTATCGCCGGGTTGGAAAAACTAATTCGCGGTACCAATCCTTAATTCAGTTTAGATACAATCCTTAGCACCTATTAGACGTAACATTGTGGTAGAAACACCCACTTCTTCAAAATTCTTCCCTTTTTAATGTACAATGGGGATAGTTTTCAGACGTTAAAAGGCAGGCAATTTTATGCTGGTCATCATCAGCGATCTACATCTCAAAGACGGCACTTCTGGCAGTTCTATCACCCCCGATGCTTTCCATGTTTTCTCGGCGCGGCTGCGCAGCATGGCCTTCCAGGCATCCTGGCGCGCAGACGGACGCTATAAACCCATCGAGAGCATTGATCTTCTCCTATTAGGTGATGTCTTCGACCTGATCCGTTCAGAACGCTGGTTAGTCGATGACACCAGTGAGGAGGAAATCATCCGCCCCTGGCACGACCAGCAGGATCCGGCTTACATTCAAAAAGTCTCTGATATCACTTCTGCCATCATGGAATACAATCAGGAAGGATTAGAATCGCTTAGGAAAATCAGCGAGGGAGAACAAATTTATATCCCTCCGGCCACCAAAAACGGAGAACCGGACCGCCACTCGTCGGAACGCATATGCATCAAGGTGCGTATCCACTATATGATCGGCAACCATGATTGGTTCTTCAATCTATCTGGCGAAGAATATGACCGCATACGTGAACAGGTGATCGAAGCCCTGGGACTGGCTAACCCAACGGGACCATTCCCCTATACGCCTGAAGAATCCCCCGAAATTAGTGACCTACTCAAGCGCTATGGTGTCTATGGCCGTCACGGGGATCAATTTGACTCCATCAACTTCAACCATGAGGCAGGGCGGGGATTTGCCAGTGTAGGCGATGCCATGACCATTGATCTGCTCACCCGCTTCCCGTATGAAGTGCGCAATCGATTGGGCAGTGATGTGCCGATATCTTTTAGTGAGGGTCTCAAAGAACTGTCCAACGTGCGGCCCGCACTGGTGACTCCCATGTGGGTGAATAACCTGATCAATCATCACGCTGAAGATCGAGATAAAGCCGACATCATCAAGCAGATTTGGGATGAAGCCGCTGAACGTTTTATCAATCTGCCCTTTATACGTCAAAACGACAAATTTCTAGTTCTTGACACCGTAGATGGATTGGAAACAGCATTGCTTCTCGCCAAAGGGCTTTCTTTCTCAGCTATCGAAAAATTGGCTGGCTGGGTCAATCAAAAAATCCGCACCGGGAACCGCATCTCTATCGCTGAATACGCGCTCAAAGAACCTGCTTATTTGGATGGCAGCGCCCAATTCATTGTCTATGGACACACCCACTTCCATGAGATCTTGCCCCTGAACTCAGATACCATCGACGGGAAACCATTCAATCAGATTTTTATCAACTCAGGTACCTGGCATTCGTACCACGATATGACATTGCAGGCTCCCAGCAAACTCAAGTTCGTTGGCATGCACGTGATGACATATCTGGCTTTCTTCAAAGGCGATGAACGTAGAGGTCGTCGCTTTGAGGCGTGGTCTGGGTCGTTATCTCAATAACTTCAACGGAAGAGACACTATGACAGAGCTAAAACTAATTGAGGCAATCGAAAGCTTCGTAACAATCACCAGCAAGCTCTCTGACGAAGAGTTGGAAACCCCTTGGAAATGGCGAACTTTCGACGCCAATGTCCGCTTTGCCTTTTTCCAAACTTACGAAGATCTGCGCACCCTGGCTGCTACACTAATCTCCCAGCGCACCAGTGGCAGCAAAATGGTCACCACCGCCCAACGCTCCCTGGCGCAATACCATTATGCCTATCGAGATTTACAGGCGATATTGCTCAATGCGGATGAAGGACTACTGGATACCCCTCCTGCCAAGGAAGAATGGCCTTTGCGCGTGATCCTGGGTCATATCATGGCCGCTGAACGGGAATTCTTTGCCCGCATATGGTTCGCGGTCCAGCAATATAGGGGGAATAGCGTGGATAATGAGGACACTGAGCAGGAAGAAACCCGAGAGATGACTGGCGAAGAAGTCGAAGAGTTTGTGGGATCGTATGATGACTTCGAGCGCACCATGAACCGGCTTTCTTTGGCGGGAATTCTGGCCCTGTATGACTCCCTGCACAAGCGCGTTTTGCGTGAGATCACAGATATCCGCGGGCTCGAGTTGGAGGCTTCTTCCCTATGGTGGGAGGGGATTCCGCTACCCGTGGAATACCGTTTACACCGGCTCGATTCCCACCTGCGCCAGCACACCATCCAGGTCGAGAAAACCATCGAGGCACTAACCGAACCCCCCAGCGAGGCCCAACGTTTGTTGCGCCTGATCTACACAGCCCTGGCCGAGGTGGAAGGCGTGATCATTGGCGATTGGCTACTGGGTCAGCGCGAACAGCAGCAACTAGCCGCGACTATACATCAACGTGCTGAGGAGCTTAGGGGGATTTTGGAAAGCTGATTTATTTCCTAATCAAGCAAAAAGGCGAGCATCCTTTGTGACGCTCGCCTTTTGATTCTCTTACTCCAATCTTTGATACTAAGGAGTAACCTCAGCCGGGACGGCCGGTTCTGGAAAATCCAACTCCAGGGGTTCGTCGGGCACCTTGAACTTGAACCAGATCGGGATCACCGTCAGCAAGGCCACGAATGCTGTGATCATGAATGGCAAACGCGGGCTGAAGCGTTCCCATAACCGGGCCCCGATATACGGCGCGGGCAGGGAGATCAAGCCTAAACTGCTGCGGAACATACCCGTGAAGACACCCAACAGTTTCTGCGGCACTACCTTAGAGATCAGCGATTGATAGGCCGGACTCAGCAAGCCCACACCCACCCCGAAGACAATCCAGGTGATGGCAAAGCCGATGAAAGCGTTCGCCTGCAAGAAGATCATGAAAGCTCCAAAGACCATCAAGAAGCCGATGGAAATGGGCACTCGCTCACCAAATTTATCGGATATGCGCCCCGAGATGATCGGAGTGAACATCATGGCAAACGAGAAGATGGCGCCTAAGATGCCGATCTGCTCCACGGAGATGCCCCCTACTTGCTCCAGGTAGAGGGGCTGCAACTCGCTTGAGAGGCGGAATGCGATATCCCGCACGCCATCGGTGACAAAGATCCACGAGATCACACCGCCCCCGATCAGCAGCGCCCACATCGATTTTAGACTGAGCTTGAAGGAAGCAACAGTTAATTTCTCTGGTGCTTTTTCTTCTGGTGAAGTCATTGTGGTGGCCATCCAGATGCGCAAGCCAGCAGCAATAGCATAGAGAAGCGCCGACACCAGCAGCATCATCTTGAAGCCATAGGCACCAGTCAAAAAGCCACCCAAGGGAGGGCCGATCACCCCCGTGATCTGATAGATCGTGTCCGTCATACCATAGACTTTACCGCGATTTTCTTTCGTCGAATTCTCAGCAATGAAAGCCCCAAAGCTGGGTCCCACTAACGCATAGGGGATCTGACTGATGGAGATCGCCGCCAACATCCACGGCCAGGAGGGGGCTAACAGCATGGCGGTATATCCGATCACACCACCAATACTGCCAATAGCGATGGCCCGCAAACGGCCGATCGAGTCCGAAACCCAGCCCCCGAATAGCTGTAAGATGAGAATAGCTATTGAAGACAAGGTAAAGACCAGGCCAACTTGGGTAACGCTAGCCCCAAGCTCGGTCAGGTAGATCGGCATCAACATCGGGAACATCGACCCAGCGGTATTAGCGATCACCATGGCGAACATAAACCAGCGCATGATGGGGGTCAATAATGGTTGTTTATCGTTTTGTGTCATCCTTTTTATCCCTACAATGCAACAATTTCGCAGCAACCCCCCTCACCGAAAAATCAGGTCAGGGGGGTAAATTCAAAATTCACGGAAATCTGCGTTTACTAGGTAGTGTTGACATTTCCGGTATCTACAGGAATAAAACGCACCCTGTAAATTCGCACATTTCTAGAGAGAAATCCCCAAATGTCAACACGGCCTAGAAAGCCTGTCTTCTACCAGCCATACGCCGCACGTGTCCGAGATCCCATGCGTGAGAGCATTTTCATAATGGCGATAGCCAGCAGCAGCACCCACCAGGACGCAGTCACAGGACCAAAAACCTTCAGCCATAGACCACTGTCAAGATAGAAGTAAGCATCTTGGGGCACAGCCACCCAGCGTCCATTGACCTCTTTAACATAATGCGTATCCCGAAGGAATGTATCGAAGTCAAAGTATAAATAGTGGAAGTATTCCCTTTTATCAACTTCGACGAGAATGGCGAAGTGGAGATCTGGTTTGGGTGTCATCTCTCCAAAATCTCTTTTTAAGCCAGTCAATTCGGTATAAAGCTGTGAATCACCGTTTTGTAAGGCCTGCTCCAGCGCGATTGCTACCATACCCGGCGAATGGTAGGATTCTTGATACTCAGACGAAAAATAAGTCTGGTCAAAACGGAACAAGCCATGGATTTGAACACCCAGGATGTAGATACCAGCGATGATCAAGGGCACCGATACAACAGCAAGTACTCGAAATATCTGTGATTGTTTCACGTTTCTCTCACTCTTTTGATTTTGCACACTCATCACATTCTCCATATTGTGCAACTAGCCACAGCACCCACCTTTAGCGAATGCTGATCTTTTCCCATTCTTCAACCCGAATTCCTCTTGTACGTCCATATCAGCCTCCTTTCTGCGCACAAACTACAAAGGGTTCCATAGAGATTACTATCAAAGCCCTAAAAAGGTTTATTTTTGTAGGATGAGTATTGATAGTGATCTAGCACGATACTATTTTACACATTTTTTCAATAATGTCAATATAGGTTTGAATAATTCACAAATATCTTTCAATATTTTAAACTCATTTTGTATTTTTATCAATTTTTTCAAATGTGTCTTCTCGCTCGATAGAATCTGAGCTATTTAATAGACACATCTCCAGTAGAATTAACCATTGATGAAGAATGCTCATATCCAACCCCGTGGTTGGTAGCAGCTGCAAAAAGGCTCTCGTTCCCGATGAATACCCAACTACTTCATCTCTTCTCGATTCTCACTCTATTTACGAGTAAAATATCCTCATGCGCTACCACGGAACTGTCATCAGACCGCCCAGCGAAGCCTACAGCTATATCCTGCAGGTCACTTACGGGTGCTCACATAATGGATGCACCTTCTGCGGCACCTATCTCGACAAACCATTCCAAACCCGTCCCATTGACCAGGTTCTCGAAGATATCCAAATGGCTGGGCAGATGATGCCTGAGACTCACCGCGTCTTCCTGGCCGATGGCGATGCATTAGTCTTGAGTACCCGTCGTCTGACACAAATCCTCGCCGCGCTCAAAGCTGCATTCCCCCACCTCGAACGCGTGGGAACCTATGCCAATGCCCAAAACCTCTTGAGCAAGAGCGAAACAGACCTTGAGATGTTGGTAAAACAGGGGTTGGGTATTGTCTATCTCGGCCTGGAGAGCGGGAGCGACGAGATTTTATCACGCATAGAAAAAGGCGCAACTGCCACAGAAATGGTTGCTGCTGTCCAAAAAGCCAAACAGGCGGGTTTACGAGTTTCGATTATCGGCATCTTGGGGATCGGCGGGCCCGACCTCTCCGCACAGCATGCTGAACAGACTGGTCAGGTCATCAGTCAAATGGACCCCGATTATTTCTCCATGCTGACCCTGATGCTCGTCCCTGGCACAAAACTTCACCAACAGTGGGATTCGGGGGAATTCAAGCTATTGGAGCCAGAGCAAATGCTTTTTGAGTTACGCCAGGTGATTGAGCACACCAATGACCTCACACAATGTGTATTCCGCACAAACCATGCATCCAACTATTTACCCCTCAAAGGCACCCTCCCCCAGGACAAAGAACGCTTGCTGCAAACCTTAGATACCACACTGGCAAAGGGCAAAGATGCACTCCGCCCCGAAGCCTGGCGAGGATTATAAACGGTATCCCTGAGCGGAGCACAACGCAGTCGAAGGGAAAGGAAAATTATTTTTGCTAGACTCTGACTATGGATATTGATGAATCACAGTAATCTCAATTTCAGGAACTGACACAGTCGGGGTCACATCTGCAACCGAGATCAACTCAGAAACATCGGTCACCTTGGGCACAAAATCCTTCACTTGCGGGGCGATAGAAACCACTGACCGGGGGTCCAGACGCGATATCGGATCACCTACGCCGCCAACGAATCCATCCAAATCCACCTTGGCGACTAGAAAATCTCCCTCGGGGTCGACCATCCTCGTTACCCCTGCCATGACAAAACCACCCTCCGTGGGCTTGATCTCTTCGATCTCGTCGAGTCTTTCATCGCCAAAGATTCGTGACCATAAGTAGTTACCATCCACATCGAATTTGACCACCAAAACATCCCCTCCATGGCCAGGAAGGGTGAGTTTTCCCCCGGCGATATAGCCATCATCCGTCTCAGTCATTGTCCAACCGACATCTTCTTGAGGGCCATCCACCATGGTGCTCCATTCCAGATCACCCTGGGGGCTAAGTTTAATCCCAAACAGCGCGCCATCCCCTTTAGCCCCAAAGGATCCTGTTCGATCCCCAAAGGCAAAGCCGCCGTCACGGGTCACGCGCACACCATCCCAATTGATTCCTTCTCCCGCGCTACCCCCAATAGTCTTCGCCCAGATCACATCCCCCTGCGCGTCGATCTTAATCAATCCAGCGTCTGCTTCTCCTGCTCCAAAGGACCAAATCGTCCCCCCAATGACATAGCCCCCGTCCACCTGAGCAATACCACTGCCAACATCATCCTCGACACCGCCATACGTCTTGGCCCAATCCAACGCGCCATCAGATTTGAGCTTGACCACCATGAGATCTTTACCACCTATTCCGAATGAGTCGGTCGACCCAACTGCGATGAACCCATCTTGTACTTCCAGGGTGGTCATCCCCCCTTCAGCCCCAGCACCGCCGATTGCTCTACTCCAATCGAGATTGCCTTCCACATCAATTTTGACAATAAACAAATCCGTTCTCCCTGCGCCAAAGGACTGCGTTGTCCCAGTGAGCAAGAACCCACCATCAACAGTTGGATTGACGGAATAGCTACCGCGCTCATCACGTGGGCCGCCGATGACTTTACTCCAGAGATATCCCCCATCTCGATCCAACTTGACCACCATAAAATCATGCGAACCGTCCTGGTTGCCTCCCCCATCACCAAAACCGTAGGAACTGGTCATGCCCACAACGACATAACCATCCTCGGTCTCATAAAAGGATGGCGCGTAGTCGCGTCCCGCGCCCCCTATGGCGATGATCCAATAGGATTCGTCTGTTTCTTGGGGTATATCTCCAGCTATCGGCGCATCAACTTCATTCGGGGCAGAAGCCATGGCAGGCAAATTGCATGATAGGATCACCAGGGAAACAAAGATGTAGCGCAGAATATTGGCGAGGCTCTTTACGTTGACTTTCATATCATCCTCCTAAATTTAAGCGTCCATCCCCCCACTCCAATAAGCCAAATCGTATTACCAGTATACATCAAGAAATGATCGGACACGGCCGCAAAATCTTCCTTTTGTAAGCCCAAATTTATAATCTTGCATCAATTATTATGTATAATCCTAAGCAGATAAGATGAAAAACTAGATTCGCCAGAAACTCTCGAGAATTCACAATTCAAAACCATTTCACACAGGAGAGACATCAATTATGAAACGCAACACGCTAATAGTCAGCATAGTATTAATCGTGATCGGCTTTATTGCTGCCCGGGTGGGGGATAGTTTGTCTACAGTAGTCCCGCTCGAAGATGGAAGCATGATGGTACAGGACAGTATCCTGATGCCGATTGGTGGCATATTGTTTGTCCTTGGGCTCCTTGCTCTGGTTGTTGCCATCATCTGGTACCTTGTCAGCTTTATTAAAGGGCGGTTGAAGAAAGACAAGGCATAGTGACGCAACATCGTTGTGGCGTCCACTAACAAATCAGAACATTAGGTTTCGCTGAAATTGATTGTTCCAAGATCTATACACAAGCCCCGGATAATTTCACCGGGGCTTTTCAAGTCTACGTACTAAGGGCAATATTCAACCGGAACGCCGAGTATATACCCATCTGGATAGTACCCGATTACGCCAGAACCGCTTTCGGCATGAACCTGGTATTCCACTGTACCGTCAACAGTGCCCAACTCCGCACCGGCTTCAGTACTAACGTCGATGATGAAACCGTGCAACCCACCCATCGCGTAATCGTGAACAGGGACAGTGTGCCAGGAGCCTACATAGCCGTTATTTCCCATATATCGGTATCGAATATATGCATCTACAATGCCCGTAGGGTGGCTGATGGTGGCACGTATGCTCAAATCTTCAGACTCACATCCTGCGCTCCCTGCACCTGGCCCATAATAGACAACCGATTCTAAGGAGCTAACATTGGTAATATTCACGGGGATGACCCCTGGCCAAGGTATTCCGCGGAATAACCCATTGTCAGGAGATGGCGTTTCGGGTGGCGTATCACCTTTGCCTGCAGCTGCGATGGAAAATGCAACCAGGAACAACATTGCTGTCAGGGTACCTACTCGAATTATCTTGAACATGTCTGCCTCCTATGATCAATTTGATGTTGACCATAGGGTAGCAAAGAGATGTTCAGAAATTGTTTAGAAGTTGTAATAATGGGGTATTAAGTATTGAAAAGAATCATCATTCACCATTCGACAATTATCGATACACAATCCAGTCACACAAAAAGTCCCCAGTTGCTTACCGCACACTGGGGACTTTTTTGCTCTTCCTAATATTTTGTTACTCCGTCTCCGTTGTCACATCCATCAATACGGCCTGTACTGCGATGCGCCAGTCATACTCGCCGCTGCTGGCATTGAAATCCTTGCAGGTGATCAGGGTGAGCATGTCGTATTCAGAATGTGGCAGGGCTTTCAGCGTATCAGGTTTGACCTGCATGACCTCGCGCACTTCGTAAATGTGCTTCAATCCCCAGGCATGGATGATGATCTCATCGCCATGCTGCAGGGTGTGCAGATCCACGAAGGGGCCGGCCTGGTTGTCCCTGTCCCAAACGTGCGCCGTTATGGCGGTGTTTCCCGCCCAGGTGGGGTATTAGAATGAAGTGGTGGGGCGTGGCAGATGATGTGCTACCCTTTGTTTGA
>CAZLNX010000229.1:0-10096 GCA_964560795.1 uncultured Anaerolineales bacterium
TTTTTGTTGCTCAACGCTTCTGTTTTGCCTGAGTTACTGCAGTAGAGTCTTAGATGAATAGTCAATAATTACATTATACAAAAACAGGGTGCAACTCTCGAGGGTTGCACCCTGTTTTTTCTTTGGTTTCTCGAGATCAGGGAATGAACGTTTCACCCATGGTCAATAATTGGGGCGGTTTATCATCCCAGCGGACCAGGGCTTCACAATTTTCCGCTGCCATTTCAGCGATATGTTCTGTTACACCTAAAAACGTGATCACAGCCGTCGTTTTTTGCCCTATTTGTACTGCATTGATATTGATCGGGGTCAGAATTCCGCTACTCAAGCCCGAGAGTCGAAAATAAACCATATCTTCTGAAGGATTGCCTTCATCAATAACCTCAAAATATACCCATTCCGTGCTAAGGTCATCTTGTGTGATGATAGGGCAATGGACAAAGAAATGATAGCGATGCGTCCCTACCGCCCAGGCATCCTCAGGGAATTCATGCTTGAAAGATATCGCCCAATCCCCTGCCCCAGCTTGCTCGGAGGGAGGAATTGCAGTAGGCAAAGGCGTTGGCGGTGCTTCGGTTTGAACATTGCACCCTGCCAAAATAATTGAAATAAATAGAGATACAATTAACCATCGTTTCATTTTGCTGCTCCCGGCAAATTTACTTATAGTACCCACTTAACTCCTCTAGACCCACGCAGGTTCACCCCTAAATTGATCCTCCGGGATTTTCTGGGGCTTCTTCCCAAAAACGCAGGAATTCCTGCATTTGTTCAGATGTATGCAGATATGCAAAGCGGGCCACCTGCCGGCCCACACCCATCAAACGTTGGCGTAATTGATCATCTTTGGGCTGGCCCTGTTCGTCGAAGGCCTTCCAGGCCTCTGAAATGCTAACTTGTTCAGGCACCACCCAGGCATGCAAGGCACGTCCGATGGATCGCAAACTATTGAGCGCGTTGTTGGCACCTTGTGTACCACCAGCCACCCCAATGAGCCCCCACATCTTGCCACCAAACTCCTCGAAACCCATCAAATCTAAGGCATTCTTGAGCACACCGCTGTAGCCTCCATGATACTCGGGTGTTCCAAGAATAATGCCTTGGGCACCTTTGACATCGGCCTGCAGACGGTGGACACCCTCCGGATAATCCTTTCGATCGCGGCCGTCACAGAAAATCAAATCGTACTCATTCAAATTGATCAATTGGGTTTGGGCGCCGAGTTCGCGCGCCCCATCTAAGGTAATTTTCAACGCTTTTTGAGTAAAGCCTTCTGAACGCAGACTGCCGCTGATAGCGACAACGCGCAAGGGCTTTTCGTTAGTTGGATTTGTCAATTCGAGCTCCAAAAAATGTAGGATGCGCTATAGATATCTCTAGTGATAATCATCTTACGGTGAATTTCGCAGGCATCAGGGTGGTCAAAGAGCGCGAGGATTCCGCTCTTTGGCTCAAAGCAGCACTAATCCTAAACGAATGCCTATGCGCACAGCCTCGGTACGGTTTGTAGCCCCCAATTTGCGATAAATCGACGAGATATGGAATTTCACCGTATGATCACTGATCTCCAACTCGTAGGCGATCTGTTTGTTCGCCAGTCCCTGGGCTAATAGCGCTAGCACTTCGGCTTCTCTTGGGGTAAGTGATTCAACTAGATCTTCAGCTTCCCCATTTTGATAGGATGTCAACAAAGGCTCTAAGAATTCAGGCGGGGCAACGATCAAGCCTTGGTGCAGTCCTTGAATGGCTGCGATCAACTCCTCCTGGGAAGCATCTTGGGACAGGATCCCCCAGGCGTTCAAGGGAAGCTCACGGAGAATCTGAACATCCTGGGGGTCATCGCTAATCATCAAGATTGAAAATTGGGGCTCATCTCCTTGGAGACAAGCCCTCCATTCTTCATTGGAACCAGCTCCCGAGGTAGCTATGAGGATATCCACATCGGGAGGGAAGTTCATCAATGCGGCAACTTCAACTTCAACCGCAAGAACATCAATCAAATCAGCAGCCTCGAGCAAGGCTTGCAGCCCTACTCGCACTGCCAGCGTTGGCGCTAATATCGCAACACGGATAGGATCAGTATTCATTTAGCATTGATCAAGGCCGGTGAGATCGATGGCGACGGTGATGTCCACGGCCACCTCGTTTGTGCTTTCGTTTGCCTTTCTTTCTTGGTTTGCGCTCTCCAATGACCACGTCGACACTCTGGGGCTGACCGCCACGTAGAACCTCGACGGGGGTAGATTTTCCAACCACATCGCCGGACAGTGAAACAAGTAATGTATCGTGGTTGGGCACCGGCGAACCCGCTACACCCACAATGATATCACCAACCATCAGGTCGCTCTCTCCGGAAGGACTGCCTTCCTCGATATGGGTCAAGAGCAATCCCGAGGACTGCTCACGTCCCAGTGCCTCTTGCGATGCGTCGGGGAGTTCAACGAATTGGCTTTGGATGCCCAAATAGCCTCGTTTGATGCTGCCATGTTCAGCCAGGGATTCAGCCGTTTTCCAGGCTACCGCGGATGGAATGGACAAAAGCATGCCGTGCGAGAGCCCCGAGGTGTTGATGCCCAGAACTAAGCCCTCAGCACTGAGCAAGGCACCGCCCGAGAATCCTGGCAAGGGGATGGCATCAGTGCGAATGAAACGATCGAGCATGCCGCGGCGGGTGTGGGTTGGCCCATCCACCGCACTGACTACGCCCAAACTGGCTTCGACCCCCGAGGGTGTCGGACGCCCAAGAGCAAGCACCAATTCACCAACGCTAGGCTCCTCAGTGACCGTTTCAGCGGGGGTCAGTTTTCCTTCTGCTAGACGCAGCAATGCCAGGTCGCTGCCGGGATCGCGTCCCGCGACTTCAACAGGCACTTCATCACCATCGGCCAACACAATACTGATATTCTCATCGCGTTCTACGGCGTGTTCAGCTGTCAGCACCAGGTCTGGTGCATAGACGATTCCGCTGCTGGGTCTACGTCGGCGGGCGTTCACCAACACTACAGATTTTTCAGCCTTATTCACCGCCTCTGCCATGGCCTTTGATATTTGCACAAAAACGTTCTTTCCTTCACTCATTTCTGTTATTTCCTTTCTGAACTTTCACTCAAATAAGACATACTAACTATATCGGAAATAACTTTCGCGCACATCAGACGTTTGGTGAGGCGCATACCTAGAAATTTGGCTAGGGAATCTCTATCCCTATCTCTATCACTATCAAACTCACGAATCACTTTACGCTATCCACCACTTTAATACCCGCAGCGCTCGTAGGGTGTTCATGCGACCAGGCTGACCGGCTTTCTCCATCTCGAAGTGCCGCAATCCGCTGGGGCCGCGATAGTGAGGCCAGCGGCCATCTTTACGACGACGCTTAAGAAGTAGATCTATGGCATCATTCAAGCGTTCATCCCGATCTGCATTCACAGCCTGGAAATAATTTAAAGCACGCAGCACATCGTAATACCAGCGTGGCGGAAAGGGGAAACGCGTCATCCTGTCACTGACGATTTCACCGGTGCGATGCGAACGATACAACTTATGAATCAGAAGGAATTCGCGGCCGCGCTTCTGTACATTCCGGATCGATTCAGCGTTCTCTGGATAGGCTAGCTCGTATTCGTACAATCCTTCTAATGCCGAGATCGTGGTATGGAAAGAGCTGTGTGTATCTCCCAGATGAGAGCGGCAGTTCCAGCCTTCATCGGCCATTTGTTGATTCAGCAAATGCTTGGCAACTCGATGCACGCGCTCATCAGGGTAGCGGAAATAGGCCAGCAGTGAAAGAACCATTCCCGTGATACAAGTTTCACTTTGCTTCGCAGCACTGGAGTAATTGATCCCTTCATCGGGAAAGAAGCCGTTTTCCAACAATAATTCACAGCCCTTCAGAGCTTGGGGATTTTCGGGAGGCAAGCCAAGATAACGCAAGGTCAGCATGGTGTACGTGGTCGATATCCATTTAGGTGAGTACAGACCACCGCCCCAGGTTCCCTCGGGGTCTTGTAAATCCAGAAAGCGCCTTACCCAACCTTCTTTGGATGTGCGCTCGCGCTCCTTTTCAAATACTTGAGGGGACTCATCGAGCAAATCTCGCTGCGTCTGCCAGCGCACTGACGGGTCGCCTTCCAGCATCCATTGGAGGATGTCATCATCAATATTCACAGGAAGCTCCTTTTCATAACCTAAGTTGCCACCTTACTGAATCACTTCCTGAGCGGAGACGCCGTAGCCGAACTTCGACTACCACTTCGACACCCTTCAACAGGCTCAGGATTCAGCTCAGTGTACACTCTGGCAGGCTACGGTCGTTTGATTACCTTTTGGCGTCGCAGTTGAAGGATGGAGGTTGCAAATTGAGTTACATTAGGATCCGTAAAGTAATTTTTTTCGATTATGTAACGTCATTAGGCTATTCCGCATCAAAATGATTGTACACCACTCAGCATGTTATAATTCCACCTTATTATGTCCAATTCAAACAAAAAACCTACTCTGTTAGCTGTTCTGGCCCACCCCGATGATGAATCCTTTGGCATGGGCGGCACCCTGGCCCTGTACGCCGAGCGAGGCGTAGATGTGCATTTGGTGTGCGCCACCCGCGGTGAAGTCGGTGAGGTGGGACCTGAATATTTAAAAGAGTACACTTCAATTGCCGATTTGCGAGAGTCTGAATTGCGCTGTGCAGCGAGTCACTTGGGATTGAAAGAAGTATATTTCTTAGGATACCGCGACTCTGGTATGGTCGGCTCGCCCGACAACGTGCATCCCGAAGCTTTGTATTCCGCACCGGTGGAGGAAGTTGCCGCCAAAGTGGCGCGCTATATTCGTGAATTGAAACCTCAGGTTGTGTTGACTTTTGACCCCATTGGCGGATATCGTCATCCCGATCATATTCATATCCACGAGGCGACCAAACAAGCCTTTGATTTGGCGGGGGATGCCGCTTTCGAGTGCGACTTGCCCCCATACCAACCCGAGAAACTCTATTATCATACGATCTCTAAACGCTTCCTGCGTTTTGCTGTAGGTCTGTTGAAATTGCTCCGCAAAGACCCCAGCAAGTGGGGCCGCAACGAGGATATCGACTTGACCAAACTGATCGTCGACTTTCCCGTGCACGCCAAGATCAATTACTCCCTCGTAGCGAAACGCAAAGAAGCTGCATCCTATTGCCACGCCAGTCAGATTGGACCCTCGATCACGGGTGGTGCCTTCCGCTGGCTGTTTCGGTTGTTCGGGTTTGGGAGCAGTGACATCTTCATGCAGGCGTACCCACCTCCCACAGGGTCGAAAATCCAAACTGATCTTTTCGAGGGCATATAACAGTACTGACATCGCGAGGAGGGTTTCACCCTCCTCGCGATGTCATCCTTGACTTGACGCTCCATAGGGGTGATGTTATGATGCCGCGCATAGAGCCAGAATATGTCAATTGATCCCCTAAAAGACTCTCCCCTTTCCGAAGAACCAGTCGAATTAGTAGAAATCCAGAGCGATGCCATTGCTGCTTCGGAGCCGACGCAAGAATCTGCAAATCGATTTGAGCAATTCTGGGAACAGATCGCGCACGCTGGGCTGGTCGAACCCGTTCTCAGAGCAGGAACGTTGCTATTGTCGTTGGTATTGGTGCTGGTCGTCGTTTGGGTTATGCGATCTTTCTATTTGCAGGCGGCGATCGATAACCAAGCTGCTGAGGGCTCAGAGGTCATTTCTTCGATTCCCCTGACACCCACCCCAGACAGCCGTCTTTCGGGCTTACCTGTGCTGGCATCAGTAAGTAACAGCAACACCCTTGGCATCACCCGAAAAGCCGGGCTGCACACCACAATTCCAACACGCCCCCGTGTAGATGTGATCACGTATATCGTCGAGGCTGGCGATTCGGTTTTTGGTATTGCTGAGAGTTTTGGACTCAAACCAGAGACTATTCTCTGGTCGAATTCCAATACTCTGCAAGATAACCCACACCGTCTTCAGGCTGGACAAGAGTTAAATATCCTGCCCACTGATGGTACGTATCACAAATGGAGTCAAGGGGAGAATTTCGAGAAAGTAGCTGAGTACTACGGCGTCGATCCGATGACAATCCTGGAATGGCCGGGAAATTATTTCAATATTTATGAAGTTGCTCTCGATAACCTGAATATAGAACCAGGCGCGTTTTTGATCGTTCCTGGAGGGCAGCGAGAGTTGATCAATTACGGCCCGCCGCGCATCCCGCGCGATAACCCTGCTGTCGCGCGCACCTACGGACCGGGTCACTGCGGCACACTGACCGATGGCATTGTCGGAGATGGCCTCTTTGTTTGGCCAGCCAACGAGCACTGGCTCTCAGGATATGACTTTAGCCCAGAGGCTAATCACCCAGCTATCGATATCCACGGGGACACTGGGGATCCCGTTTATGCAACGGATGACGGGGTGGTTGTCTACTCGGGTTGGAGCTACAGCGGTTACGGCAACCTGGTGGTCATCGATCACGGCAACGGCTGGCAATCCCTCTATGCCCACCTGGACACCTATTATGTGGAATGCGGACTTAGCGTCTTCCAGGGTGCCGCTATCGGAACGGTAGGAAATACGGGAAATTCAGCTGGCGATCACCTGCACTTTGAATTGATGTATGAGACGGCCAAAGTTAATCCCTGGAATTTCTTGCCCTAAAACTGAAACGCAGCCCTCTACGATGAAATAAAGGTGCTGCGTTATAGTTAACTGGGGGGAATATACCTGTAATCTAAGTTTTTATACCAGCATTCTATCCTACATCAGCATCCACAGGTCGGTTCTGGCTGCCGAGTCAGCGCAGCCTGGAACATCGCTGAGGCACAGCCCACACCGCTTTCCACACGAATTGCATCAAAGGGGCAGTTTAACAGGCAGGCACCGCATTCCATGCAGGCCTCTGGGCACTCGAGTGTAACTTTCCGTCCGTTCTGTGCGAAAACGGCATGGGGACAAACATCTACGCACATGCCGCAGCCAGTACAATGTTCAGGAATAAACTCCAATGTATTTACAGCATAAGCATCAAACATGACTCAGCCTCCCACGATCTTTGTTACAAACAATCCAATGTTCAATATAAGGCCGGTACCGAACATCCAGGCCATGCTGCGGGCGTAGCGGAATATTTCCCTGCGCACACCTGTTCTCGAGGTAAACGTGGACGAGCCTGTGAAATTCAGCGCCAGAAATGCTGTAATTGGCGGCATTATCAATGCATATGCCAACGCCCAACCAATCCGCTGCCACATAACCAGATCAGGATTGGCCAATAGGGCATTCAGCGCAAAGGGGAGCGCAATAAGCCCACCTAGAAAATATCCTTTAGTGCTGAAATTCTTGGTTGGCAGCCAGGGTAATAAGATTGGAAATAGGACAACCCCAGCCAATATGGCTGCAGCTGCACCAAATGATCTCAATAACAGCCCTACGATCAACAAGGGAATCAGCACAAAAACTATTTCAACAGGGATTAGTACCATTCGATCCCGGAGTGGGAAACGCACGCGCCGCATTTCAAGCGTGGCCTCTTTGGTCATCATGTATTCTGGCAGATCGGCGGCTAACACCGGACCGTACTCTACCTTGAACCCTGACCGTTTTCGCACTTCGTGGGCAGAAACGCCCGGACCGCCTAATTGAGGCAGGATTAGCTCGCGGTGGTTGACGACATCTTTGAGCTGAGTCTCTTCAATTCGATGAACAAGCTCATCTGTCCCAAAAGTCCCCTTACCCGCAGCACACCAGACATTGACACCTTTCGTATCGAGAACGAGAATATACCCATCGATGCCGCCTAACTCCGAACGCAAGGCATCAAAACTGAGCGTGTAATTTGCCGTTACGAAGACAGGCGCATCAGAGTTTGGCTTGCCCATGGCATACAAACCTGGTTCAACCAAGTGGTCGTTCCGGTTTATCGCCCATCTTGCCAGAAAGTGATCCCAATATTCCGCCATTCTAAGGCGGTTGGACGTCAACTGAATATTCTCATGAGAGGATGGTAGTTCTACCAAGATTTATTTCCTTTCCTTGAATCGATTCAATATAATCTCGTGTTATTTACATATAAGTAGTTGAGATGGTTCATATAATCAGGACTTACGCATTTGGGGTAGCCAGCCCAACCGAGTTGGGCGTAGAAATGCCTAGCCAACACCCAACACGGTTGGGTTTCTACCCTCGAAATACGTGAACTGCGTAAGTCCTAATAATGATGAAATAATTCCGGGCAGTTTATCGTCTTGCCCAGGACCAGGTAGTTTATCGTCATACCCGGGACTGAAGCTTACAACCATCATTGCAGTGAGCAACTCGGCGCAGCATCCAGCGTTTGAGTGGGACCCATGTCATGGTATTTACCTCCTTTCTTTCATTTTTTGTAAATGGTTGAAGCGCGCTTCACGAAATTGTGCTCGTACCTTGCCGGCAGAGACAGCCATTACAATGGACTGCACTGCTCCAATTTCTGCTTTGGAAATACCCTGTTCTCTGGCAACGCCAAAGTAATGTTCCATTCAGGGGTGACAACCAACTGCCATCGCAGATGCCAAATGAAGCATCAGCGTTGTCTTGGAGTCAAGGATTTCATTGTTCCGTGCAGACTCGTAGAAATTATCGTATGCTTTCAGTTGATCTTTTGACAACATATTAGTTCCTTATACCCAAGGAACGGAGTTTCTCTTAGAAACTCCGTTCCTGAAAAGATCATAAAGGTTTTCGAGCGGTGATCTTGGCACTGAAAACGGCCTTTTGGGGATCAAAATCTTTGAATTCTTCGCCATTGACCTCGATCAATTCTCCATTACCCCCCTCATTGACAACCAATACGGCTTTGCCATCCTTCTTTGCGGCATCAACTTGCGCTCTTAATTCAGGATCAAGCTGGTCAACCGCCGATTCGATCATCTCTTGTTCCCAATAGGTTGCAGTCAAATCTACATCGGTGAAACCCGCATCTTGGATAGCGGCAATATAATCTTTGACATCTAAGGCCCCAGCGATGCAACCTGCCCAGGCGCTCATGCTGTTTTTAATGACATCAGGGAGTGGTCCATCAGTAACGATATCACTCACAGCCAATCGCCCTCCAGGTTTCAAAGAACGGAATGCCTCACGGAATACTTGGGGTTTATCCGGGCTGAGGTTGATCACACAATTTGAGATGATCACATCAACGGTAGTGTCTGCCACAGGAAGATGCTCGATCTCCCCCAGGCGGAACTCAACATTTTCGGCGCCCAATTTTTCTTTATTGGCTCGGGCGCGTTCGATCATTGCAGAAGTCATATCCACGCCGATGACCTTGCCAGTGGAACCGACTTTCTTGGCCGCCAGGAAGCAGTCGATGCCGCCGCCTGAACCGAGATCGAGCACAGTTTGGCCTTCTTCTAGTGAAGCCAGAGTAACTGGGTCACCGCAGCCCAAGGAGAGATCAGTAACATCCGAGGGCAGGTCAAAGGCATCGGGGTCATCATAAAGGTGGGCAATAGAATCGAGCTGCACCTCACCATCGGTTCCACAGCAGGAGCTATCGGCTGGTCCACAGCCACAATCGGCTTGTTCTCCAGGTTGAAACTTCTCAGCAATGCTGCCATAGCGCTCACGCACGGCAGAGCGGATATCAGTAGGTTTTTTAGTTTCTGTGGTCACAACTTTCTCCTTATATATTGAAATATTTATATTTATCGATATATCATGTTAAAAAAAATAGGCGCGTTCCTAATCCTGTACTTGAATCACCATTTTTACCTGTTGACTGGGCGCAAAATCTTCAGCAACCTGGCAGCAACCCTGGGCCAAACGTTCCTGGTCTAGGGTGTAGAGAACCTGCTTACCACGCCGCTCCGACTTGACCAGCCCGGCGTTCTTAAGGATCTTCAAATGGTGGGATACGGTTGGCTGTGCTACATTGATCTTTTCAACGATGTCGTTAACGCTGAGAAGCTCACAGCAGCACAACGCCATGATCTTCTGGCGGGTCTCATCAGCCAGAGCCTTTGCAAATTCAACCGTATCTAGAACAATTGTTACTGTTTTCATATCGAAGTTTATCTATACGACTACAATACTAATCGAAGTTTAT
>CAZLNX010000230.1:0-10064 GCA_964560795.1 uncultured Anaerolineales bacterium
TCAAGGCATTCCGCCACCTTTGTTAGTCCCGTCTTGATCGCTAATCAAATACATTGCGAGATACAGCCAGGGTTCCAACAACTTGATCCTGGGTGATCAGCGGCACAACAGCCATAGCATATGGTGGTCTATTCACCACGGTGCGGTAGAACAGTGGGTCGTTTTGGGCATCCTTGGTTATATAGGGTCGCCCTGTTTTGATGACATGGCCGGTGATACCCTCTCCAGCAGGAATACGCATACCTGACTCGTGCAAATCACCTGAGACAAAATCAATTACTACATCCCCTGTCTCATTTTCGATGTTGGCGAGAAATGCACCATCGATATCAAGCAGATTGATGATTTGGTCCAAGATGATAGGAGGCATTTCAGCGCGCGTGGTTGCAATACGCAGCGCCTCAGATACATCGGCTACGGCCTCGAGTTCCGCGGCGCGTTGATGGGTTTCATCCAACAACTGGATCTTGGCCAAGGCCAACGAAATCTGGGCTGCCGCGTTCTCGCCCAGGGCAATTTCCTTGGGCATAAACTCATGCAGTTGATCGTAAGCAATCAACGCCGCGCCCAGTTTTTTGCCATCTGCCTTGAGTGGTAAGCCAAGCATAGAGTTTGCGGAGAATTTTGCAGCTATCCGCTGGCTGATATAGGGAGAGTTATGAACATCTGAGATTGCAATCGTCTGACCAGACTCGAGCACCGAGGCCGTCAACGTAACTTCTCCAGGATCAACTCTGAGGGAGAGATAGTCATTTGCTTCCACTCCCGAAGCAGCCCCGGGTAAGGCTTCTTTGCGCTCTTCATCCCAGGCCGTGATGAAACACATATCTGCCTCCAGCAGATCTTTCAAGCGATCTGCCAGGATTTGCATCGCGGTGTCATAATCTTCCGTTGCCAACGCGGTGCGGGTGATCATGTTCAGCGTTTCTTGATTTTGTGCGTGCTGCTGGGTTTCATCAAACAAGCGCGCGCTTTCCAATGTAGTCGCCGCGTAGGCAGCCAACATCTCGAGCAATCTTTTGTCTTCTTCAGAATAAGCATGGGGGTGATAGCTTGAGGTGGCAATCATACCAAATGCTTTGCCATTCAATTGCATTGGTGTTGCCAGAACAGAACGTGCACGTTCATCATGACCAAACCGAGTGGTGGTTATCTCGCTTACTTCTTCCAAATCATTGATAATAACCGATTTGCCGCTCTTGATGATCGTTCCGCTGAAACTACTTTCTTCGTCAATATATTTGGGCGGATACCGCGTTCCTTTATCATAAAGATAAACGGCTTCGAGCCGACCTTCTTTGCCATTGGTTGTTGTAATCGAAAAAGCCTCACAAGACATTAATTTTGCTGCTGCTTTGTGGATGGCTTCATACACCTGCTCTGGTGAGCGACTAGCAGCAACAACTTCCTGGCTAATCTCGTGAAGAGTGAGGCGACGTTCCGCAGCCTGCAGCGCGTCCTGGTATAGAGAAGCATTTTCCAGGGAAACAGATACCTGGTCTGCAAAAATTTGCAAGCGCTTTGCATGTTCTTTATTGAAGAAATGGGGCGTTTCGCTATCCAAACTGATCACGCCGATGGCAATATCGTTCCTTTGAATCGGAACTGCAACATAGGATTTTATCCAACTCGTTTCGGGGAAACTCACCCAAGTTGAATCTTCTGAAGTGTCTGGAACCAGATCGGGCTGAAGGGTTTTAACTATACCGCTCCAATTAGGGATAGTTGATATGTCGTGTTTAGAATTTTTAATCCAATGTTCAATGCCATACTCAGCGTACCCACGCTGGCTAACAACGCGCGCTTGACTGCCTTCGATGAGCATAATATTGGCTGCATCATGAGGCACAACCCGGTCTACGTTATCAAGAACGTGATCCAAAATCTCATTGATATCCAGGGTGCTGTTGAGCTTTTCTGCTGTATCGCGCAGGGCTTCAGCTAAAACACGCTGTTGGCGCTCGGCTTCTTCATTGCGAATGCGATCAATAGCTGTGGCTAAATATCCCGCGATGGTCTCGAGTAGACGCGTATCATCTCCCGAAAAGGCATTCAGATTACGGCTTTCAGCATTGATAACCCCAAATACCCGTTCCCCGATTTTTAGCGGCACACACAGCTCAGAAGCCATTGTAGTTTCAGGCGAATAATACGCTGGCTCCTGGCTGGTATCATCGATTTTCTTCGTCTGTCCACTGATAGCTACCTGGCCAACAATGCTCTCACCCAGTGGGAATGTCAGTTGCAGATCTTTCATTGAGACACCGCGATACGAAGGATGAACCCTAAGAACACCAAGTTCTTCATCAAGTAATAGTACGCCAAAATGATCGCTGTACAGCAACTGCGCAACACTTTCGGTCACATTACGAACGAGATCATCTTCGGAATTCGCCTTAGAACCAACCACCGCGATGGTATTTAAGGCTAGTTGTTCTTGAAGCTGTTTTTGGATGGCTTGTTCAGTACGTTTGCGTTCAGTGATATCAGTAAAGACTCCGTCCAAACGCTGTATTTCACCATCCTCATTCAGATGAATGGCGATACTGGCCAACACGTAAAAAGGGAATCCATCTCTGTGTTTTAAGGTCAACTCATACGCGCTTACGGTGCCCTTTTCCATTAGCTCTTCCAGCAATCTCGTACGCTGGTTTGGATCCATATAGAAATTCACTGAAGGTAATCCAATCAACTCAGTGGCATTGTCATAACCCATCATTCTTGCCCCTGCAGGGTTTATTGAAACTACATTTTCATTTTGATCTAATACGACAATCCCATCCTGGCTGGATTCAAATAAAGTGCGGTAGCGCTCTTCTGACTTACGTAGGTTTTCTTGCTCGCGGTTGCGCTCGATGGCGTAGCGGATGGAACGCTCCAGGATTTGGCTATCGAGTTTGCCTTTGGCTAAATAGTCAGCCACACCTGTTTCCATAGCTTCCAGGTCGACTTCCATGCCACCCTGACCCGTCAGCAAAATTATGGGGATTTTGCAACCACTTTCAATCGCTGCGCGCGTCAAATCCAGCCCATTGTGAGGGCCAAGACGATAATCCACCAGATAAATATCATGCTCACAGGCAGCCATTAAAGGCAAAGCGTCCTGGTAAGTGGTTACCCACTCCAGGTCGTAATTTACTCTGGTTATATCGGAGAGTAATTCATCCGTGATGATGTAATCATCTTCGTCGTCTTCGACGAGTAGCACGCGTATGCTAGGCTTTTCCATTTCTTGTTACGGCATTGCTTTCATATGTCTTTATCGACTAAAAATCCATTTTTTCACATTCAAATAATACAAAATTCATCGCAAATAGAGAACGGTCACATGGGGAATTTTGTCAACGTCAGATGGTTGATCTTTTTATCCCCCAGATGGGGGATAGTAAATTCTGGGTGTTTTTAGGGGGTAGGTCGGGTTTTTTGATCGATACTACGGTATAACACGGTCTGGTTGCGCCCACCTTGCTTGGCTGCATATAACGCCTGATCGGCTGCCACCAAGAGCGCTTTTTGGGTTACCACATCCTGGGGTATTTCTGCCAAGCCAAGACTGATGGTGACCGAAATTTGTTTGTGAGTCCCATCTTCCAACTCGCAGTCGAAAGCGTTTTCAGCCACGTTCACCCGCAGCCGTTCGGCAACCTTATTCGCCTCGGCTTCGTGAGTCTCGGGCAGGATGATGGCGAATTCCTCACCGCCATAGCGAATAGAGCGATCCACCGTGCGCACCGTGTCACGGATTATTCGAGATAGCTGCACCAGCACCTGATCGCCCACCGGATGGCCGTAGGTATCATTGACTCTTTTGAAGCGATCGATATCTAACATCACCAGGGAAACAGGGCGACCATAACGATTAAAGCGGTCAACATCTTCATCCAGCAAGCGGTTCATTTCACGACGATTATATAAACCAGTCAACTCATCTCGAATTGCTAATTCATTGATAGCATTGATCAGGCGAGTGCGTTCCATAGCATAACGAATAGCTCGTTCAAGCATGTTATCATCGAATTGACCCTTGATCAGGAAATCAGCAGCGCCGCTTTGCATAGCGGCCATATCAATCTGCCGATCACTAATACCGGTTAGCAAAATGACTGGCATACCGATACGCTCCCCATTTAACGCTTCGAGCAGGTCAAGCCCAGTGCGCTTTCCAAGTCGATAATCTACCAAGTAGACATCAAAACTTTCCTGGCTGATAACTTCCAGGGCGTCAGCGTAGCTTTTTGCCCAATCTAACTTGTATGTACTATCCTGGATCTCGTCTAGCAGATCTTGGATGATTAAGTAATCATCCTCGTCATCTTCCACCAGGAGTACTTTTATGATCTTTTCGTTCATCCTTCTCTCGCAACTCTCCATACCAATATTCGCGCTGATCTAACTTTCTGCGGGCCGATCAATGTGAGCTTATTGTTACTCTTCCTTATTTGGGCAATTCCACAATTTGGAACCAATACCGGCCCAGGCCTTGCATGACATCCACCAAACCGCTAAAACTGACCGGCTTGGTGATAAAGCCGCTGACACCCAATTGATATGTACGCATAATATCTTCTTCTGCTTTCGATGTGGTCAGCACGACAATGGGGATGCTGCGCAGATTTGGATCGGCTTTGATCTCTTCCAGGGCTTCACGCCCGTCGACGCGCGGCATGTTCAAGTCGAGCAGGATCAACCCCGGGCGTGGGGCGGGTTTCTCAGCGTACGCACCACGCCTTTTGAGATAATCCAATAGTTCCACACCATCCTTTACGCAGTGCAATTCATTTGCCAGGCGGCTTTCTTCTAAGGCCTCCTCGGCCAGCATGCGATCGTCGGGGTCATCCTCAGCCATAAGAATAACTATGGGGTCATTTTTTGCGGTCATTACTTACTCCTTGCTTTCTTTGTCACTATGGACAGGTAATTTAATTGTGAACGTTGATCCTTTTCCAGGTTCACTGTTAACAGATATCATCCCGTCGTGCCGCTCCACAATTCTCTGGCAAATTGCTAATCCAATCCCACTGCCAGCGTAATCCTGGCGTCCATGCAAGCGTTGGAAGGGTTGGAATATCTTCTCGACATACTGCTCTTCGAAGCCGATACCGTTGTCATGAACCAATAATCCTATCATATCAGAAGAATCCACCTCGGCGGTGATCCTGACCACAGGCCGAGTATCAGGCAAACGGAATTTGATAGCGTTGTCGATCAGGTGATGGAGTAGCTGGTACATTTGAGTAGGATCAGCACTGATCGTCGGCAGCGACCCCACCGATATTTGCGCACCTGCAAGCTCGATAGCGTTCTTCAGTTCTATTAAAACACCCTCGACAACGACGCTGAGATTGACTGCTTCGATGACGCCTACGCGAGTGGATACTCGGGAATAAACCAGCAAATCATCGACCATTTCCTGGCCGCGCCGGGCAGCTTCCTGCATGCGCAGCAGGTAATCCAGGCCGCGCTCATCGAGTTTATCATCGTATTTCGAGCGCAGCCGGTCGCCAAAGGCCTGGACCTTGCGCAGGGGTTCTTGCAGGTCATGGGATGAGATGTAGGCAAAGCGTTCCAAATCCTGGTTGGAGCGTTCTAATTCCAGGGAACGCTGGTTGAGTTTTTCTTCAGCCTGGACTCGCTCGGTGATATCAATGGCGTTGCCCATCAAATGCGGTTCTCCATCAATAAACGTCCGTCGACCGACAAAATAATAGGGGGTTGGGCCATGCATGGTTTTTAGATTAGCTTCCAGCACAACATGACCCTCAGAGAATCCTGTGATAATGGCTTCTTCAGATTTGGCCTGATCTTGCTCAGTGATGACTTCATTGGGGTGGATATGCAGCATCTCATCGGCAGTGTGACCGGTAAGTGTTTCAAAGTTTTTATTCCAGCGCAAGAACTTTCCCTCAGCATTGAACAAATAGAAAATCCCAGGCAGGCTGTTGATGATCTCATCAGAGAAGTTCTTCTCTTGCAAGATCACTTCCTCGGCCAATTTACGATCGGTGATATCCCTGCCCACCGATTGAAACTCGATGATATCACCACGCTCATCATAAAAGGCCCGATCTGTCCATTCTAGCCAGGCGTCTTTGCCATCAGGAAAAGCAGCGGCTTCTTCGTATGAGATGAAGGGATTTTCGGGTGTGACCTGCGTGTATTTTTCGAGGAAAGTATCCCTTTCTTCCTCAGCGATCAAAGGCAAGAAATTCGTTCCTAAGAGTTCTGAGCGCTCTTGCCCATAAAACCGGCAATAGGCTTCGTTAACAAAAGTACGCACGCCATCTGGTTTCCAGCGCACGATCAGATCATTCTGATCTTCCACAATCGCCCGGAAGCGAGTCTCGCTTTTTACTAAAGCATCTTCAGCCTTCTTGCGATCAGATATATCGGTGATCACTGCCAAGGTGCCCATAAATTTATCGCTGTCGGCTGTGTAGCGCGGGCTACCCTTAATCAGTGCTGGGATACGTTCGCCATTTTTGTGCAGCAGCTCGACTTCATAAGAATCAGCATCCCCTTGGGAGCGCCGGTTATCGGCATCAGAAACGAGTTCATGCTGGTCAGGCGGGAAAATCATCCCCCAATGTTCGCCAACTAGTTCTTCTGGTTGATAGCCTAACAGGTCAATCGCAGCGGGGTTGGCAAAGGTGAAGTTCCCATCCAGGTCATTGACCACAATCGAACCAGGTATCGTTTGCACGATGCTTTCGTTGAATTCCTTCAATTCTCGATTTTCTTCATCAATACGGGTACGTTCAATTGCCACGGCAAGCTGGTTTGACACTAACTTGAGCCGGTTCATTTCCTCCGGGGTGAATATTTCATCATTGAATATTTCCATCAATCCGATGGCTTCGTCACCTGAATACAATGGAATCGCAGCTACAGAATTCAAGCCAATTAGTTTACGAATCTGGGGGATCAGTTTTCGCGTTTGTTCGCGCAACCAGGATTCCTTGAACCAGGTTTCATTGATATAACCGCTGAGCCATTGCTTAATTTCCTCAGGTGCATCCAGTAAATGCGGTTCTCGGGATTTCATAACCTGGTAATGTAAATTTCCATTCTCAAGAGGAACACGCAGCCTAGGTACAGGCCTGCCAGTCAATTTTTCAAACTTTGGCAAAACATCTTCCGTCAGTTGATTATTTTGCATAACCAACTGACTTCCATCCTTATTTAAGAGGAATACCGTTGCGCCAGATATACCCGTGGATTGGTACATCTCACGCGTTTTTTCCGAGACAATATCAATTACGTCTTCCAAATTGCCACCATGTAAAAACGCTGAATTCACTTCATTTACCAATGTCAGGTTCCACGTGTGCTGCTGGAGAATCTCATTAGCAAGTTCAAGCTCTTCCGCCTTCTCCTGTACTTCTACAGTGCGAGCAGCTACCTGCTCTTCCAGATAACGATCGCGTTCATGGATCTCAGAAGCCATTTGCTCGAAGCTTTGGTTCAGGCTGTAGATTTCTTCGAAACGCCCCATTTCTTTGGTGGGAAGAGGCTCATACAGGCTGGTTGCCAGAGAGGCAGCTCTCTGTTCCAACTCTTGTAGTGGCCGGGTAATGGAGCGGGTCGTCAGTAAACCCACCCCGACTGACACAACAACGGCCACAAAAATCGTGAGCAGCATGGTCGAATACAATTGGTCGACAGCCAAAAAAGCTTCTGCCTGATCCTCCTCAGTGAGGATGCAAAGGTTTTCTTCTGCCATCCAACGGTAGTGGCCTGCAACAGGCACACCACGATAGTCGTCATAAAATCCAAACCCATTATTCCCAGCCAGACAGCTAGCAACTCCCTGTGTAAAAATACTCTTGCGCAGGGCTGATCCGGCTTCGAAACGGCTTTCGGTGATCAGAAGATTAGAATGATTTACGATGTAGGTTTCTTCAGTGGCGCTAAATTCACTGCGCCTTGTTTGAATTCTCGACATTTCATTCAGTTCAACATGACCAGAAAGCACAGCTACAACCCGACCGTCCTTGTCTGTAACCGGGGTGCTTATGTGCATTATGGCCTTTTCTTCACCCAAATGATAGGCGGGGTATTGTACATATGTATCTAATTTTCCCCGGATAAAGAACTCCTCACTCTCTCGGTATTTTCCTTCCAGGGTCTCATCGGTGCTTACCAGAATTTGTCCATCGTTAGCCCGTATTAGGGCGAAATCGATATAGCCACTTTCTACATCTAATGTGGCTTGAAGATGATCTTGCAGCAAATTTCGGCGCAGGCTTTCGAACTCGAGAGTATCCTGCTCATCCATTAGAACCAGATCAGCAGCATACTCCCGTACCAGTGGGCGCTGAGCTAGAATGCGTAAGAGTTCTTGATTATTAGTGTTCCAGCGCTTGAATTCAGATTCCTTGAGCAGGGTGATAGTAGCGAGGCGATTGAACACATCTTGCTCTAGTGCTGTCCGTGCCGTAAAGTAATTCCTCACACCCACCACAATCATCGGCAAGATGGCCAAGAAAACGAATAAGACAGTAAATCTGAACCCAAGACGGTTCCAATAGGATCTAATTTTCTTCATGGGAATCACCGTTTGCAAGAATGCTTGCTTATTGCTCTCCGTAGATACTTTTTAGGAATTCCATTGTATACACCTGACTCAAATCCAAGGGCGATTCCAGGATTTCCTGTTCAACTAAGATGTCATGCATCCCATTCCAGGCTGTAGCCTCCATCCAACCAATTGGTCCTTCGCCAGTGTGAATCAGTGGGATACTTGCTTCGTGCATGGCTGCTTGAACTGAACGGTCTTGGATCTTGGCATATTGCATGGTGGCATCTACGCCAGATGCAAGATTTTCAATGGCGAAACGGTGACCTTTCAGGGTAGCTCTCAAAAAACGCAGTACTAAGTCAGGGTTCTCTACAAGCAATTCATCATTTACAACCAGGGTGTCAGAATAGAAATGAACGCCATAATCGCCTGGCCAAATCAGGTTAATCTCGCGGTCACCGACCTTCTCTTTGAGCGGCAGCAATGAACCGGATGCAAAAGAGACGTTCACATCGATTTCACCATTTAAGAATGGGGTATCATCGTAAGTGTATTTCACAATATTGATTTGAGTTGAATCGATTCCCAGGTACGTTAACATAGCCTGAAATTGCACCGTATCATATCCTCCTGATAGTGAAATTGTTTTCCCGATAAAATCGCGTGGTGAGGTAATACCGGAATCAGCAAAGGCCACCAGTACAAATGGATTGACACTATAAATAGTAGCGATGGCGGTTACAGGTCGACCTTCGGCTCTCTCAACGATAAGACTGTCAGCACCTACGACGCTGAATTCCACATCGCCATTGGCAACGCCTTCGAAAATATCAATTCCAACACCTCCAGGCAAAAAAGTGACGTCGATATTTTCATCGGCGTAATACCCTTGTGCTTCCGCTGCATAGAACCCGGCAAATTGGGCTTGATGCACCCACTTGAGTTGCACAGTAACTTGGTCAGGGGGTGCCTCTTTCCCAGGCGCACAGCCTATTAATGTAACGGCCAAAAGAAATAGTACGATCAAACTGCTAATTATTTTTGAGTTCTGCATGGTTTTCTCTCCTAATTACTCATCCAGTGGAGGCAACTCCACAATTTGGAACCAATAATTCCCAACTACCTTCAACACCTCGACCAAACCATCGAAAGTGACTGGCTTGGTGACATAGCCGCTGACTCCAAGATCATATGTTTTGAGGATGTCTTCATCAGCTTTCGATGTGGTTAAAACCACTATGGGGATGCGGCGCAATTTGGGGTCAGCCTTGATTTCTGCCAATGCTTCCCTGCCATCCTTGCGGGGCATATTCAGATCCAGCAAGATCAAACCGGGAATAGGCGCTTCGGCTTCGTTCGTATAGCTACCATTTTTGGTTAGATAATCGATTAATTCCTGGCCGTCTTTGACGAAACGAAGATCATTAGCCAGGCGCGCCTCGGCTAAGGCCTCCTGCGTTAAAAAACGATCGTCAGCGTCGTCATCAGCCATAAGTATTGTTATTGAGTTAGTTTTCGTATTCATTGTTTTGTGACTTCTTCCTAA
>CAZLNX010000231.1:0-10038 GCA_964560795.1 uncultured Anaerolineales bacterium
TTTTGTTGCTCAACGCTTCTGTTTTGCCTGAGTTACTGCAGTAGAGTCATATAATGGTAATGCGATTTTAATGGTTTTTATAGGGGCTCTTTAAAAATTGGGGATTTTTAAATCTCACGCTGTTCGGTAGCGTGGCACACATTCTAAATTCATCGAAACCGCTCACCTATGCGTGGCGGTTTTTTTTATTTAAGGGATTAGGTTAGGAGGATGCAATGCCATTACTACTTGATAAGGATGAGATCCATACGCAATTATCGTCATTATGGGATGACGATAATATTAGAGTTCTCGAAATAGAGAACCAAAAATACGCTATCATAAGCGACCTGCATATGGGCAATGGCAGTGAAGCAGATGATTTTCACAAGAATAAACCCGCTCTTCTGAACGCATTAGATTATTACAAAGAAAACAATTATATACTCATTCTTCTCGGTGATATCGAAGAATTCTGGCAATTCGATCTAAAGGAAATCGTTGATCAATACGGCGATACAATTTATGCAAAGTTCAGGGAATTTGGAAACGATCGAATATATAGAATCTTTGGCAACCATGATTATGAATGGGGTGGGTATGTAGACCCCATAAAAACCGGCATCAATTATCTTGGCTATGCTGATGAAGCCTTAAAACTCATAGATAAAAACGGAAACATCTGTATTCTTTTAGTTCATGGTCATCAGGGCGTCAAGGAGTCAGATAAATGGTCCTGGTTCAGCAGATTTTTCTTGCGGTTATATGTGGGAATAGAACCCATTGTCAGAAGAACAAATTTCTCTCTGGACGGAGCTGCGACAAAATCGCAGGTCACAAGGGATTACGAAAAAACTCTATATTCATGGGCAAAAAAGAACAAAACAATCTTGATTTGCGGTCATTCACATCGGGCAATATTCGCATCTAAATCGTATGCTGATAGGTTGCGAGAATCACTTTTTGAGTTCAGGTCCAAAATATCAAATGAGCTCAACGAAAATGAACTAAAGAAGATCAACAGAAAGTTGGACAAGATTTTAGATGATTTAGCAGAAGAAGGGCAATTGGGGAGAACCATCGACACTGTAGATCCCATCGAAGAACCAAAGCCCTGCTACTTCAACGCTGGCTGCGGCCTCTACACGGATGGTATTACCACTATCGAAATCGCTGATGGCACCATCCGGCTCATGAAATGGAACAATCCCACTCAAAAAATGGATGATAGCGTTGAATATGTATCAGATAGCGTTAGTTCCATAATAAATAAAATTACATAACATGAATTTTTTCGCGAAACACACTCTCAAAAATACGGCAAAGAACACTTCGCAGCAAAGGGTTTTCAAGAATTAACAACCATATCATTGAATTGGAGGACAAAAAACTGAACACACTCATTAAACTACTCAAACAAGAATCCCACTCACCATATTTCAAATCAAAAAAGGAGATGAACCGATGAAAAAAATAATCGCAACCGTCAAAGTAAAAGCTGAAAGGCTACCTCACGATGTAGGTAAAGAAAAAACTAAACGGGAATACTGGGTTTACCCATTCAAAAAAATCGATGAAGATAGTGATGGTAAACCACTATTGGCGGATCCACGCAAAAAAGTAAAAAATCGCCCCAGTTTTAAGGATGGCAAAACAATAAAAATCGATTTATCACATTCGGAAAGTGAAAAGGATAAAGAAGTTGTAATGCCTAAAGGAATGTCTAAGGAGGGTGGAATCTGGGCAGCAAATTGGAAAAAGAGTATTCCATTTTATTACATTCATGAGGGTAGAGCATGGGTCTCGAAACCATTAGAAGGTGATCCCGTGGATGCAAATAATATGTGGGATTGTGACGGATGGTTTATCCGCTGTGATCAAGCTGAAATCATCGATACATTCGAAGAAGAGGTGGAAACGTCTGACGTGGAACAACCCTCTGGCGATGATGCACATCTCGTGAAAGTAGAAGTTGTTCGCGATAGCCCTAAAGATACTACGGCTTCTCCATTCGAAAAAATTGGCGAAGATGCCTCTGGCAAACCAAAACTCAAACAGCCTCCCCCAAACGATCGTCCTTGGGTTGACGTTAAAAGTACACTGACCATTGATCTATCTTACTCGAAGGGTAAGTGGGATGCAGATACTGGAATCGAAGGCGGAATCTGGGCCGCGGACTGGACCAAGAACATCCCCTTTTATTACATTCATAAAGGATCAGGATTCGTTCGATCGGAATCGAAAACAGTAAGTGTTGCTGGGTGGTTCATCCGCGCTGATCAAACCAGAAAGAAATAAGTATCTG
Source organism: uncultured Anaerolineales bacterium (assembly GCA_964560795.1). Taxonomy (GTDB): domain Bacteria; phylum Chloroflexota; class Anaerolineae; order Anaerolineales; family UBA11858; genus NIOZ-UU35. Next base: position 2,285 of record CAZLNX010000231.1, read on the forward strand.
GACATTGGCGAAAATCACCTTAACAACAAAATAAAATAGCCGATATTTGGCCGTGTGAAGGCGTGCAAAAACGACCGGGGCTCGAGATCGGTTTGAACCCAGGTGAAGGGCACGCTGGCTGACAATCAGGGGCTAAGCTGAGGGTGCTTCCAAGCGCAGGAAATGCTTGAGCACGGTCTCGACATCGCCGGTTTCGATAGCCATCTTGACGGCTCCTGTAAACCAGTCGATGGCGTTCTCGTCCCGATGCCGCCGAATAATGTCGCCGTAAGTCTTGATCTGGGCAGAACGTTCCTGAGCAAAGCGCTGCTCGACGTAAGTCCAGGCCAAATGAACGACGACGATGTATCTGTCCACCGATGCGTAGGACTGGATGCGGAAATCTTCCAGTCCCCCTTGATGTTTCAAGTATAAGTTGACGGTTTCGCACGACCAACGCCAGGTGTACCCTTGCAAGGCTTGTTCTACCGAGTATGTGAGCTTCTGTTGGAACCAAAATTTTGCCTCCTAGCCATTCAACTAGGAGGCTTCCCGTGCTCAATCTATTCATTTATCGCCAGAGACCAGTAAAGGAGAAGAAACCATGTCATTTGACTACGTTGGCCTCGTTTGGACACCTGATTCACTGGTTCAGTATCTCACAAAACTCAAAAAACCTAAGTGGTGCACAGCAATCACGCTTCACCATACATGGCGTCCCTCTCTCGAAATGCGACCAAAAGGCTTCCTCATGCAACACCTTTTGAATATGCGCCACCACTACAGAGATATCCAAGGATGGAAAGAGGGTCCACATCTTTTCATTGATGAGGATCAAATCTTTGGTATGTGCGCTCTCCGGCGCAAAGGTGTACATGCAGCCAGATTCAATAGTTATGCAATTGGCATCGAAGTGCTCGGGGATTATGATTCCGAAGACCCGTTCACAGGCCGCGGTCTCGCTTGCTGGATGACTACCGCTGCTGCCACTCGTGTTTTGCTCGACTGGCTTGGTCTGAAGTCTACCCGAAACACCATTTTGTTCCATCGCGATGATCCGGAGACAGGCAAGTCGTGTCCCGGCAACAAAGTCAAAAAAGAATGGTTTTTTAAGCTCCTCGAAGCACCGCCAATTTCACCGCAACCACCCGTTGTTACTGAAAAGCCATCGGTAGGTATGGCATGGGAAAAATGGGATTTCCGTGGCGAGTGCTGGTGCGTGCCGGTATACGAGTTCCTTGTCGCCTACGGGATACCATCTGAAACTGTTATCGAGAAACTTAAATTCGAAAACGGATACTTTTTCTTTGGCACTGAAATCCTTGAAGGGGCTTACTGCGTCAACCAAGATTCCCTGCATACGCCCAATGAATGCGCTTGGGCTCCGGTGCGGGAAATCTTGGAACTCATCTAGGTTTTCTTGCTTGGATGTGCTAATCCATTTCAAAGCATAGACGGATACCTAAAAAAGTAGTTTAAACCTAGACGTGTTTGGTAGTTCCAAGTAATCCCATAAGGATAATTGAAACAGGAGGCACATTATGTAAATTTCTGACAAAAACAGCCGGAAGAAAGGAAACTAAATTATGAAGATAGAAAACCACAAACTATTGGATCACCAGGACCAAAAACACTATACTGAGAGCAAACTCATAGGCCGGGAGATCGAGCCCAAATACGTCATCATGCATGCCACTGCAACTGCATCGCCGTTCGACAGAAATGTCGGTGCCATGTGCAGTGAAGAATATACCGCTTGCGTTCACCTTTTGATTGGTCGTAACGGGGAATACCATCAATTTGCTCCCTTCAATCGAGCTGGCGGTCACTGCGGGGAAAACCACTGGCATGACGTATATCATGGCATGGACCTTCACTCAATTGGCATCGAGATGCTCAATGCTGGCCCACTGACATCTGACGGTCAGGGTGGATATTTTAAGAAAGGCTATCTTGAAAGCTATACCATTCCGGAAGAAGATCGTATCTTTGAAGCCAGACAATGGTGGCAAATATTCCCCGATGAACAGGTTGAAACCGCCTTATCGATAGTAAAGTTGCTGTTCAGCAACTACCCCACCCTTAAGGATGTGTTGGGACATTATGAAATCAACACAACAGGGCTTCGAGAAAATGATCCGGGGCCAGCTTTCGATATGCAGCGGTTCCATGCCCAGGTGTTGGGGTTGGACAAAAGCACTCCCATTAAGATGGTCTATAAAACACGAGTATATTCCCATCTTTACAAAGGCCGTGATGTCGATTCAGTTAAGCTTTACGAAGGTTTAAATAAAAATGTCCGCATGGGCGTTCTGAAAGAAGAGGATGACTGGTCTTATGTTCATGTGATTGAGTATCCCGATGATAACCCCCTACTTGCCGGTTGGATCCAAAGCGATCGGATCACCCCAGATACCGATAAACCTCGTCACTATCATCAACCTAGTGAACTCACCATTTTATAGGAAATTTTGCGGCTGAAAACCCAGATAGGAGGAATTTTTTATGCCACCAATTAATGGAATCCTTGGTATCGATGTCAGCGAATACCGAGGCTATGTCAATTGGTACAAAGTCATAGAAGATGATCAACAAATCGTCTTCGCTATCACTAAAGCCACTGACGGAACAGAAGATGTTGATCCTACGTTCGATCGAAATTGGGCTGGAATGAGGCGCGTGGGGTTAGTGAGAGGTGCTTTTCATTACTTCCGTCCCATGCCGGATCCCGAAATCCAGGCTGAGCATTTCTGCAATGCTATGCAAGGTATAAATCGTGATTTTGATTTTCCACTGATCCTTGATGTCGAACGGGGCAAGATTGATCCAAAAACTGGCATCAATCAAACCAAAATCAATTGGAAAAAACTTGATCTGGAAGAACGCAAGCGCAGAATCAGGAAATGCCTTGAGCGCATCGAAGCCATCTCGGGTCGGCGGCCGATTCTATATACAAATAACGCTACCTGGGATGAGCTTTTTAAACAAAACGAAGAGTTCATCGACTATCCTCTCTGGTTAGCGCATTACACGGATCAACAACCCACTGTGCCCGCAAATAATTGGGGAGGGAAAGGATACAAGATCTGGCAGTTTACTGAAGATGGCGTTGTCGCTGGCGTTAATAACGGCAAACCACCTGTGGATATTAATATCTACCCCGGAACCTTGTCAGATATGCTGGTCGATTTTTCCATGGAACAAGCTCCTGATCATCAGCAAATTGCTGAATATCTAAATTCCGATATTCTCGAAGCGGCCAAATTGTGCGCTCAACAATTCGGAGAAGATTTCGAGGGTTTATTGTTAGGCGCTCAACTTTCCCATCTTCATACTGATGAATTTAATCATGGAAGACCTTACGGAGGCCCTCCTATTGATCAGCTACCAGGATTAAATGCACAAATGTGTGCTGCGATGAAGAATGCCCTAGAAGATGTAGATCACTCTCCGACAAACCTTGGGAAACCTGGTTTGTCGAATCAAAATGTGATCAATATCTTCATAGACGCAGGAAAACGCCTTGGTGTAAATGGCCTGAGTTGGATTAGCCGCGCCAAACTGAGTTACCTGTACGATGTTCGCCAAGAAACGTATAACGGCCCAATGATTGATGAGTTGCCCGGGTTAAATCCCGAGGAAAGACAGGCATTAAAACGCGAAATAGAGATTGAATAAGCTAACACAAGAGCTTTCCTGCTGAAAATAAATAATTTAGTAAAAAGAAGGAGAAAAATGATGAAAATCAAATTTTTGTTCACCTTTATGGCTCTATTCATTGTGCTTACACTTTGCACAATTGCGTCACCAGCGTTGGCCCAAGCAGCTGACAATGGATCAGACGACAGTTCCGTTACAGAGAATTCTGATACACCAATAGTGGAAGAAGGGGAGGAACCCGGACAACCTGCCGATGAAGAGAAATCTGTACTCCCGGATGAATTAACCGCATTATTTGCGGGATTAGGGATGTTTTTTGCTATGATGGCGATTATGGCCGCAGGCACTGAAGTGGTAATCGACACCATCAAAGTTTCCCTAGGGATGAAAAATAAAATAACATCGTTGGAAGCTTTCGAACGCATGGAGAAACTCATTCCGGGTCAATTGAAAGAATTAGGAGTGGATGCAGCTGCGATAAAGGAATTTGAAGAATTTACAAAAGAGTTCAAGGATCAAAAATTGAAAGTTATTAGTAATACATCTATTGTGATAGAAGATGTTAAACAAGGGAAATTCAACTCATTAATTGCACATTTGAATGCTTTGGGAATCAATACTGAAGCAGGAAAATTCAAGGAACTGAGAGAAACTGTTGAATCAATTGTGGATGTCACCAATAATACATTAGATGCGCTAAAAGATGCTTTCATCAAACAAATTGAAGATGTATTAAAACTATTTGATAAGATTGATAGTTTACCTAAAGAACTTTCGCAATTAGGTTTGTGGGATATATTGAAACAACAACTAAACGATATCAAATCAGAGGTCCAAGTCTTAAGTATCAACAGTGTTCCTGATGCAAAAAACGAATTTTTGAAAATTAAAAATGAGGTTGAAGCATTAACTGCTGCTGTTATTTTGGAAATCGAATCTTGGTCGGCAACTGCAACATCTGCTTGGCTCGAGGACAAGAAGGATGAACTGTTGAAAATAGGACAAGAAGAAGCAACAAAATCCTTCAAAGAGTATGTTTCCCCTCAACTTGCATTAGTCGATCCAATTTTAAAAACGCTTGGATATGAAACATTGTCAGAGAAAGCAATAACGGCTTTTAAAGGCGGGTTAGATATCCTTTTTGGAAAAGCTGATACTGAAGCACAGATGCATTTGGATAGTTTGGGTAATCTTCTACAAGGTGTCGAAGCTCGGCGCAACGAAATACAAAGTCCTCTGCGGAAATTATGGCGGCGAATTCGGTCAGCTTTTAGTGAAAAGCCTTTCTGGCGTTTTGTCAGCATAGTAGTACTATCCATTTTTGTCGCTCCAATCTCTGGCTTAGTATTACAAATCGTCGATGATGCCTTATGGCTATCAAAAGATCTAAAGATTGGTTCTTTACCCACTGGATTTTTTGTTACCCTGATATTACTCGCACTATTCTCGGTGGCTGGTTGGCTTATCAACAGGTCTGGAGAAGATGAAATTGACAAACGTACTTATGTTGAATATGCAGAAATTGCATGGAATGCCCTTCGTGGCGACGAGCTGGAGCCGATGGAATTTGGTAAACCAAAAAGTTTCAAAAAATTAGCTGCGATTTCTATGTCTGGTGATAAGAAAGCGGAAGAGATAACTCTAGAACCAGAAAATGCAGCTGAGATCATGTTATTACGAACGAATCAGCAGCAAGATGAGGAAAAATCGAGGTTGAGATTGTTACGCGTGCTGTCTGTAGTGGTAGGAATGATCTTGGCTTATGTTCTCCAAATCGATGCGGCTGCATTATTAGATAAAGCAGTGCCTGGAATTGAGGGGATTATCAACGGCACATTCCATTTCACCGGCGAGCAACTTCATGCAGCGGGATTGAAGTGGTTGCACCCTCAAAGATCCATCACAGCGGGAATCGTTCTCACTGGCTTTGCTGCGGCTGCAGGTTCTGCGTTCTGGCATAACCAATTAAATCGTCTACAGGCAGCCAAGAAAGGCGCCGAAACAGCGGCTGAATTAATGAATCAGGTTAAAGAGTTATCCGAATCCAAGAAGTGAGATTTTACGAAAAAGCAGGGTGAGAAACTCTCAATTCTCCCCCTGCTTTTCAACATCAAATAGTACTCCAATTTCATTGGGGAGATGGCCTTATGGCTGAATCAAAGGAAGAAATCCTCCTGAAAACTTACGAACCAGTTTTGCGTTTCTCCGCAGGTGAGCGCTTCTTCCCTATGAAAGTAGAGAATTTTCTTTGCGCCTGCGAACTCTGCGGACCGCCCACAGAGTATTCCAAAAAAACACAGAAAATTCTCAAAGAAGGAAATGTCACTACTGAAGACATGGGTGAAAAATACTCTGCTGAAAGCTACTATCTGAAATACGTTATTCGCAATCCAAGCGCTTTTCGTTGGTTGCTGGCAGCTGCAATCGTACTGTTGGTGGCAATTATCGCTATCATTATTTTTGTGCTCAACGTACGATATCGTATAGTATGGCCTCTCAGTCGTGAATGCTGGGCAAGTGTCCCCATCATAACCCCTTGGGAATGGATAAAAATTGGAATTTTGGGAATAAGTATAAGTTTCTGGCCTTTTCGCCAAACTAACCGCAAAATATATGCTGCAATTGTAATTAATCTGTTTGCTGTTTTCTTCTTTGGAACAGCCTATGCTGTTGGAGCCGGATTATTGGCCTTAGCTATTGTTTTATCTTTCTTGGCCGTTTTTGGAATTTATTGGCTTTATCAAAAACTGCCATTCTATAAAGGTAAATTTCCTGAAACCCTATTGCTGCTAATCAGTTTCTTTTTGTTAATCACCATTGCTGCTAGTCTGGGTTCCCTTATTGATATGAGTGTGAATTTCATAATTGCTATTATTACATTTTATGCATTGTCATTGCTAAGCAAAACACTACAAGGCGAGTCAGAAACAAAAACGCCAGCATACTGGAATGAACGGGTACGCAACCAATTTCTAATTCTACTCATTATGTTATTTATTATCTTTGTGTTGTTTCTTTGGGGAAATAACTTGAAAGAAAATTTCCAAATACTATTTATTGTAGGAATAATCTCTAGTGTTAGCTTGCTTTGGTTCTCTCTTGACCCAGTAAACCCTCTGCGGAATGGCATATTAATTGACGAAGAATCACGTGATAAAACACTTTCTTGGAATGGCCGAATTCTCTTCTTAATTTTTTGTGCAATAGGGATTTACACATGCGCTAGCTTCTTGATGGTTTATTTTCAATTGTGTGAATTTCCACTCCAAACAAGACTTCTGGAATCCATATCCATCTTTGTAAATATATTCGTTACGCTTTTGATTTTCGAGAATCAGATTGCCGGGTTCTTTCTTGATCTAATGTCTAATCAACTAGATTCGAATGCTGACATAGCTGCCGAAAAATATAAGAAAATCTCTAATGATGAACCCGGTTATTGTTACTATGGACGAGTAAAAGAAGAGAAGGGTTGGATTGTTTTGCAATACCATTACTTCTACGCTTTTAATGAATGGCGACGGATGGCTGGAGGAATGAACAACCACGAAGGTGATTGGGAAATGGTTTCAGTATTTATTGATACAAAAGATTCTGAAAAAGAATGCAAGTGTGGCATAACTTCGATTCCACACTATTATCCAGTTGGTGTGGCGTATTCCCAACATCACCATGGAGAATTCCGCTTCTGGCACGACGTTCACAAAGCTCAACTGGATAATGGGGAATCAGCCCACAATCCGCTTGTTTACGTCGCTTTAGGCTCACATGCCAATTATCCAGCACCCAATGTCTATCCACCCAGTGCACAATTTCAAGGTATTGTTCGTAGATTTTTTATTGGCTTGGAAACATTTTTCCAACAGTTCAAGGATCGATCATGGGAAATTGAAAAAATAGAAAAGGAAGTTCAAAATGCAGCAGATTTACCCAATTTAATCGCGCGGGAAGAAGAAGATGAAGCAAAGTCAAAAAAGGTGTCAAAAGTTTTAGAACAACAGCTATCAGCTGTTGTCAAAGACATTTCAATACTGATTGAGGAACCAAAATTCTTGATTGAACAGATGACTCTACTGCAGTAACTCAGGCAAAACAGAAGCGTTGAGCAACAAAAA
>CAZLNX010000232.1:0-10002 GCA_964560795.1 uncultured Anaerolineales bacterium
CCCTTTTCTCCTGCTCCACCTTAGCTCAACTGCCCCTATTCCGGGAATTGCTGTTGTGATACTTATTCCACCTACACCAAATATCCAGCCCAGCACAGGAATTCTTCTCAACCAATTGCCCAAAGCGTTCTGTCCTGGCGATTGCGAGCCAGTGGCAGATGCAGGTGATTCCAGAGCCAATTCATCATACGTCATGTCTGGGTCAACGGGCGGCGATTCTGACGCTTTTATTGTGGCTAATACGGTCTTTGCGAGGGTGTTGGCAAAGGCATCCATGCTTTCGTAACGGTTCTCCGGCTCTTTGGCCAATGCCTTGATGAGCACTTTCTCGACATTGGCGGGTAACCCTTCCACAAAGCCTGATGGCATTGGCAAGGGATCATGAATATGCTTGATGACCACGGCCATAGGCGTATCAGCCTGGTAGGGCTTGACCCCAGTAACCATCTCGTAGAGCACCACGCCCAGGGCGTAAATGTCGGTGCGCGCATCGACTTCTTTTCCCAGCCCTTGTTCGGGGGCCATGTATTCCGGGGTGCCCACGCCCATACCGGTGCCGGTTAGGGCGGTCATCTCGCTCCCCAACTCTAAAATACGGGCGATGCCGAAATCAGTCAGCTTGGGCGCCCCGTTCTTATCGATCAGAATGTTGGAAGGCTTGATGTCGCGGTGGATGATGCCTTCATCATGGGCGTATGCTAAGGCTTCGGCGATGGGCAGGAGCAGTCGGGCTGCTTCGTCGGGTGGCATGGGCGCGCCGAGCTGCTCTTTCAAGGTGCCACTGGACATATACTCCATCACCAGAAATGGCGCACCTTGGAATTCACCGTAATCATAAATATTAATGATGTGGGTATGTGAAAGGCGCGCCAGGGCTTTGGCCTCGCGCTCGAAACGTTTCAACACACGCTCCAACACCTCTGCACTGAAGGCATCTTTGCGAATCAGCTTGACAGCCACATCACGCTCCAGGCGTGTGTCATAGGCTTTATAGACCGTTGCCATGCCGCCGCGGCCAAGCTGTTCGAGGATGTGATAGCGGTCGATGGATTTGCCGATGATTGCGCTCATGTTCCCCACTGATCAGCTTCCTCCCACTGGTCCACCTCACGGTTGACAGAAATCCCCAACTGGTAGAGGTTGTCACACTGGATTTCGATAGCCCGGATCAGGGCTTCAATCTCGGCACGAAATTCAGCACTGCTGCCCCCCTCCCAAACCATAGCACGCACCTGACTGTTGAGCCGCTGGAGATCATCCAGGAATCCTCCCGCTTCCATGCAGGTACGCCGTGAGAGTTGGCGGACATCTTCAGTTAACATGCGGATGGTGCTCATAACGTACCCTATCCAGTTTCTACCATTTTTCTTGACATCTATTGTAACTGCATTTATGAACTTATAAAACAATTATCCAATAGAGTATTTTATATGTTGTCTGACCCAAGATGCATGGAGGTACCCTACTAATTTGTTATGGGGAAGTTGAGCTGGCACATCGAAATCCAACAACATTCCATACTCCAGATGGATCATTGCTTGCCCGGGTAGCTGATCGCAGTTCCCCCGAACTCGTACTCCACGAGCCACCCCGCAGTACTCGGTTATCTCCTGATGGAGGACCTGTCGGATTGATTGGACTGGATACGATGTAATAATTTTCATCATACCAGTCGGAAACCCACTCCCAGACATTGCCAGCCATATCATAAACGCCGTAACTTTGTTCCGCAAACGACTTTATTGGTAGAGTTTGACCGTCACATTGCTTATATTGGGCGCCATTATTAGCACCATGTGTACAAACCGGGATATCATTGCCCCACGGAAATTTTTCTTCCCCCAATTTTCCACCAGCAGCTTTCTCCCACTCCGCCTCTGTAGGCAGTCGGCGACCTGCCCAATTGCAATATGTAAGTGCATCAAACCAACTAACGAATACTACAGGGTGAGCGATATAATCTCGATCTGAAAAGAAAGTCTGGTTACTGGGGGGATCACATGCTCCTGTAGCAACGCATTTATCATACTGATAGTTTGTGACCTCGGTTTGATCAATCCAATAATCATCCAGGTATACTTGATGTAATGGCTTTTCATCCACATCCCCATTGTTATCACCCATTTGGAACTCACCTGCGGGGACAAACACCATAACCATGTTGTCTACAACAGAAACTTGTGTCATGCTGATTCTTGGTGTCGGTGTGACGGTGATGTACGGTGTTAGTGTTACAGTTGAAGTTGTAACAGGTGTTTGGGTTTCAGTTGCTATCCAGGCCAGCGGTCCTGCGTCATCCATCCCAATGCCAATCCATATCCCGCCAAGGATCAATACGATGGCCAACAATGTGCCAAACATCCAACGAGGAATTTTGGCAATGCGGCTTTGCTTCGACTTGCGCTCACGTTTCTCCTCCGGCTGCTCGGGCAAGGGAATATCCAGGTCATCGCGCGTTTGATGGGCATCAGATGCTGTCTTCCCAACGGTTGGTTCGGTTTGGCCGCTGAACAATCTTTCCATGGCGGCAGAAAACGTGGTCATGTCCTCGTAGCGGTTTTCGGGCTCTTTGGCCATGGCCTTGATCAGCAGTTGTTCCATTGCTTCCGGTAGATCAGACACATAGTTTGAGGGCCGCGGCAGGGGATCGGTCATCTGCTTGAGCACCACGGCCATGGGCGTATCAGCCTGGAAAGGTTTGCGGCCGGTGATCATTTCATAGAGCACTACTCCCAAAGAATAGATATCGGCGCGTCCATCGATCTCTACCCCCAGGCCCTGCTCAGGGGCCATATATTCGGGCGTGCCCACACCGACTCCAGCAGCGGTCAGCGTCTGACCGTCTTCCAGGTCCAGGATCTTGGCAATACCGAAATCGGTCAGCATGGGCTGGCCTTTGGATGTCAGCAGGATGTTGGAGGGCTTGATATCGCGATGGACGATCTGGTTCTCGTGGGCATAATCAAGGGCCTGGGCCACAGGGATGAGCAGCTGCACGGCTTTACGCCAGGAGATAGGCTTGGTGAGTCTATCTTTTAGGGTACCCCCAGGCAGATACTCCATCACCAGGTAGGGCTGGCCTTGGTACTCGCCGTAGTCGTGCACTCGCACAATGTTGGGGTGCATCAGTTTTGCAACTGCCTTAGCCTCACGCTCGAAGCGGGCACTCACCCGTTCCAGTACATCTTCACCGAAGAGGCCCTTGCGCAGCACCTTGACAGCCACTTCGCGCTCCAGGCGCGTGTCGAAGGCTTTGTAGACCGTGGCCATGCCGCCTTGCCCCAGCTGCTCGATGATGTGATAGCGATCGATCGTGGATCCTGATATATTCATTATGTGTTATTAGACATCTTTAGTTATCAACCTTCTGTAAAATGCCGTTGTTGGTCACCTCGACTTCGTCCGATTTATAATGAAAATACGATCTCAATGATCCATCCGGCAATAATTCAAATTCATTAATTTCTCCTTCTATACAATTCTCTCCCTGCGTATCTTGTCCCATAAATTGAAACACTCCGCCCTCGGATCCAATATAGACTAAGTTTCCTGAACAGGGTAGATCAGGTATGGAAAAAGATCCACATACTGATCCAATCTCACAGGGAGTGAAAAATTCTGCGAACATTTGTCTTGAATACTCAAATGTGTTGGTATTAGTTATAACTATTGATGAATCTTCTCCACTCCAGACGCCCTCAAGATCAGCGACTTTTGTAGATTTCCATACACGAATATTATCGAATTGAACTTGGGCCTTCGCATCTACGTTAAATGCCAGGTATCCAGTGGGTTCTAATCGATCATTTCTTCCTGTGATGATTAAATCACCATCTAGAAACACTTCTATCCTTTCTGCATCAATTTCAACCCTGACAACGTGCCAGGCATCACTTTCCCACCTGTGCGAATATTGGCCCAAAGGTGTCCAATCCCCACCCGGATAGGCCCCATTGTGTGCCAAGTTAATTTTCCTAGAGTAAGGTTCTATGTCTACAGAATAATTGCTGTCACCCCATTGTTCAGCCCAGAATTGGAGTGATGTTTTTCCACCTGAATCATAAAGCGAATCGTATTTTAATAACTTCACTTGATATTCTATAACTCCAGAAGCTAGTCCACTTGGGCCAAATTCAATATGTGCCCATTTATTGTCGGTCACTTCTCGGGATTCAAGAACGTAATTTCCGGTGCCGTCATGAACTACTTCCCAATTTCCCGTGAATGGGGACATGTGGTCTGCCTTACCGTCCTCAAAATCTTCATCGAACAACAAGCTAAGGATGGGTTCCTCACTAGAATCTTGAGGAGGAGTTGGGGTTTGAGAAACAATTGATACCGTTGCAGTAGGTCTGACCACGGTCGCTGTAAATGTACTACTTACTTCTGTGGGCTGCCAGGTAGTAGGGGTGCTTGGGAGCGTTGGGGTCGGCGAGTTACGTTGCCCTTGAAGTAGTTCCCCAATATGGGCGACACCTGGAATTTGGCTTCCCCAGCCCTGGTTGATTCCGAGCAAAACAATGATGGTGAGGATCAACGCCCCCATCAAGACGACTGACCATATTGGCAATGATCGCCTTTCAGAATCACCTCCCTGCCTTTTTGACTTGCGAGTGACTGGTTGAGAAATGTCGCTATCGTCCCGAGTCAGATCTGCAACAGCAATTTTTATCTGTTTGGAGATTTTCTTCGTCCTCTCAGAAAGGGGCGATTCCGTTGCCATTCCCGTTATCAAACTCATGAAGACTTCTATCAGCGAGCCCATATCTAGGTAGCGATCATCGGGCTGTTTGGCAAGGCATTTGAAAATCACCTTTTCGATTGATTCCGGCAGATCGGGGACAAGTATTCCGGGCCTGGGCAATGGGTCAGTCATCTGCTTGAGCACAACGGCCATGGGGGTGTCCGCCTGGTAGGGTTTTTGCCCGGTGATAAGTTCGTAGAGCACAATTCCCAGGGAGTAGATATCTGCGCGGGCGTCAGTATCTTGCCCCATGCCCTGCTCCGGGGCCATGTATTCAGGTGTGCCGATACCCACACCAGTACCGGTCAGGGTCTGCGCCTCCTCGGCAGTTAGTATCTTGGCAATACCGAAATCCGACAACATTGGCTCGCCATCTTCTGTGATCAGGATGTTGGCCGGCTTGATGTCTCTGTGGACGAACCCCCGCTGATGCGCATAATCCAGAGCTCTGGCAATCGGCAGCAGCAATTGAATGGCTTCTTCCCAGGGCATTGGTTCTCCAAGATAATGTTTCAATGTCCCCGCAGGCAGATATTCCAAAACCAGATAAGGTGCACCTTCAAACTCGCCATAATCCAGCACTTTTACGATATTTGTATGTGAAAGACGCGCCAATGCTTTGGCCTCACGCTCAAAGCGTTTGAGAATCCGCTCAATGTGGTCCGACGGAAAAGCGCCTCGGCGGATAATTTTTATTGCAATATCCCGCTCCAGGCGCGTATCAAAGGCTTTGTAGACGGTGGCCATCCCGCCCTCTCCGAGTTGTCCAGTGATGTGATAGCGGCCGATGGATTTGCCGATCAGACTCATTGCGCAATTCTCCTCACAGGTTTACATGCCAGGCGGTTTCAATACATACACCCTTTGCACCCAATACCACGAATATAAATTTTATCATGGAGTATATATTGTGTTTATTGTGTCATTTCCACTTTATGGGATTGGTTTCCATGCTGGTCCCCAACCTTGAGCCAAAGGACCTGTTTTTTCTCTATAATCGAGATTCATAAGAAGTATTTGTCTTTCAAATTCATAAACCAGCCACGCTAAGTTTGGTGAAGGTGATGAATTCCACCCCGACACACCCGAAGGAAATTGCTCACTGCGAAAAAACAAACTCCTTATCGATTGTTCTGCCAAATCGTTCTCGAATGGCTGAGGTTCTTCCCCAGGGCGAAGGGTCCACAAAGAAATAGTGCCTGCCTGGCCGGATTGCTGTAGATAAAGAATGTGACCATCAGGGAGCCAATCGAGCACTTCACAACGATCTTGTAAGTCGTCTGATTGTAAGATCACTTGCTGTGCGCCTGTATTCAGGTCGATCACCTGTATGAGCACATCGGCATCCGTGCCCATGAAGCGCTGATCCATACCTGTTCCATAAACTATCTGCAAGTTATCTGCCGAAAAGGCCGCCCCCATGTAGTTGTCTGCTGAAATAGTTGTCCCCTCCCGATTCGCCAAGAGCTCAACCACGCGGTACGCTGCGCCTGCTCCTGTGCTACCCCACGGTAGTAAACGCTGGCTATCCGCTGACCAGACCATGAGTTGGTAAATGCTTTCAGGCACTGCAGTAACATCCAGGATGCTGTCATCACTGACAAAATAAATTCTCAACCTGTACATACCACTATCGGGAACATAGATATAGGCAAGGGTTGTACCGTCCGGCGACCAGGCCAGACTGTAGATCTAATCTTCCCTTACAGAAGTAGGAGTAATTTGCTCCGTCACTGCATCCAGCAGCCAGATGGATTCTTTGGTGGTATTGTCTGCTGCCGGGGTAATGAAGGCGATCAAGCCCGTGGGAGAACCAGTGATAGGGGTTTCCGATGGTTCCGGTGTTGCAGTTAAGGACGCTGTAGCGGTGGCTTCTGTGTTTGTGTGTCTAGAATTTTGGTTGGCATAGGTGTTTTTGTGATTGTTGGTGCTGGCTCCGTGTTTTCGATAGGTGTGGCAGGCTCCTTACATGCTGTAAATACTAGCGCCAACAATATACTGCTAAAAAAATCAGCATGGCTTTAAATTTCATATTCAACTCCTTCTTACTCAAATTGCTTCAAGTATCACACTGGAGAATGTCACGGCGATACAGCGCAGCGAAAACCCAGGGTATCATAACTTCTCTCAGGGGTTAAGCTGGCGCGCGCTGAAGTTCTCAAACCCGCTCTGCCGCTGTACCAGGATCCTCCGCGCACTGGATGCTTGCTGCCGCTTCCAGGCCCCAGGGGATTGTCATAGGGAGATTGAGAATAATAGCCTGCTGAATACCAATCTGCCACCCATTCCAATACATTTCCAGCCATGTCTAAAACACCATACGGGCTGTCGCCAGCGGGGAAACTGCCTACAGGGGCGGCATCACGATAGCCATCATCAAATGCAGATTCAACCTCTCCAGATTGAGGATTCGGGCAACCTGTATCACAGAAATTGGCCAAATTTTGTGAAATAGAGCTGTTGCCCCAGGGGAAGAGACGTCCATCGGTGCCTCGGGCTGCTTTCTCCCATTCTGCCTCTGTGGGTAGGCGAGCATCTGCCCACTTGCAGTAGGCAAGTGCGCCAGTGTATGTGACATAGATAACTGGGTAATCATCATAAGCAGAGTTGGTATAGTAATCAGAATGTGTGCGCGAGTAGCTTTGCACCGGGCGTGGGCAGGCTTTCTCGGCCACACAGGCGCTGTACATGGCATTGGTCACTTCGGTACTATAGATCCAGAATTCATCCAGGTAAACGGTGTGTCGGGGCGCCTCTGCACCCCAGAAATAAGGTTCATCTGTATTGCTGCCCATGATGAAATCCCCAGCTGGGATGAATACCAAATCCACATCAGCCGGTGATATAGTTTGGGTAGGTGTTACCGTGGGATTGGGGCTGGATGTAAACGTTGCTGTTGGGGGTTTTTTGAGCGTAGCGGTTGAAGAGGGTTTTACAATAATGCTAGGGGTTGGAGATGAAACTATTGTTGGAGTTGATACAACATCAACTCCTGCGGGTTGGCTGGCCGCCTGTGTGATGTCCGAGCTTTCATCCGGGGGAATCATGGCAGCATCCTGAAATGGATCCGTAAACATACCTCTCAAACCAAAAATTATTCCTAGTACCAAAACGAGGCCAATCAAAATGGCTCCAACAATGACGATGTTGCGACGCAATCTAACACTTTGGCCTGGAACCCCTACGGTCTTTGGCAGATTACCTGCTGCTAATTGCTCAAGAGCATCGACGAAAGCTGACATGGCGGGGTAACGATGCTCGGGCTGCTTGGCCAAAGCTTTGAAAAGTACCTGTTCAACCCGTTTTGGCAGCCCTTCGACGAATTTTCCTGGGCGCGGTAGTGGATCCGTGGAGTGTTTGATGATTACTGCCAGGGGAGTATCTGCCTGAAAGGGACGCCTTCCCGTGATCATCTCATAGTACACGATACCAAGGGCGTAGACATCAACTCGATGATCAATCGTTTTGCTGCTAGCTTGTTCGGGAGCCATGTATTCAGGAGTGCCCACTGCCATTGCTGTAGCGGTTAAATCTACTGTTTCTTCTTGCTCGAGAATCTTGGCGATGCCAAAATCAGTCAGCAGCGGATCGCCAGCTGAGGTGATCAGGATGTTAGCAGGCTTGACATCACGGTGGATTAGACCCAATACTGTTTAGATAAGGAATTTGCATTCCCTACAAATCTCAAAGCTTGCATTCGAATTCTCAGAAATGGCCTACTTTATTGCTCATAAGATGACTTTCAAACACAGAACTGCTTACATATTCACAAATTTAGGCACTTGCGAAGAAAAATCTCGTCGATTGTTTCTGGTTTTCGGAAAATGCTATCAATAAACACGAAATTTTGAGCTGATTCAATGTTTTGAATTGATAAAGCATCAATTTTTGGGGCCATTATCATTGAAAAGAGCAAATGTTAATACGTTCAAAATTATTAGATCCGCTTATCTAAACAGTATTGGGATTAGACCCTGTTGGTGCGCAAATAACAGAGCGCGTGCTATGGGCAACAGCAATTGCGCGGCCTCTTGCCAGTGAATTCGCCCAGACTGCAACCTCGCTTTGAGTGTCCCTCCTGGCAAATAGGGCATCACCAGATAGGGCTGGTTCTCATACTGTCCGTAGTCAGTAACCTTGACAATATTGCTGTGTGTTAAGTGGGCCAGTGCGCGCGCTTCGCGTTCAAACCGCTTCAAAGCCCGCCCCAACGATTCAGGCGTGAACTTTTCTATGCGGATAACTTTTACGGCAACTTCGCTTTCCGTGTGCGCATCGAAGGCTTTGTAGACCGTAGCCATACCCCCTTCACCGATCTGTTCAAGGATGTGGTAGCGACCCATTGTTATCCCACTCATCCCAGCGTTCATTGGTGTCTCTCTTCTCTCAATTCTACAGCAGGTACTGTTCGTATGAAAAACTATGTTGAATTAGTTGACAGGTTTAATTTCTATTATACAATAAGCGTAGAGAATTTTGCATTGGTGTAACAGCCACAATACCATACAGGAGGTAAATTATGGCAACTCTTCACATGGAAGTCGAATCTGTTCGTGGGACCCAGAACAAGATCACGCAAGAGTATTCCAATATGTCCAGCTCGTTAGGTAATTTGACCAATTCCGTCTCTTCAACTGTTGGCAGCGCATGGGTTGGTAATTCAGCATCAGAATTCCAACAGCAGTACGAAGAACTGCGCAACACCATCACGCAAAATTTAGAGCGGCTCCAAGAATTGGCCAACGCGCTCAATTCCGAGATTGCCCAATGGGAGGATATGGCCTCGAGAATGGGCTAAGAAGTTCATTTTGTGGCCGACAAACAATTAAAGTAAATCAATAAAGCTATCGCTTGCTCAAATAGGCGATAGCTTCTTCACATATTCCAAAGTTGAGACTTTATGGCGCGAAAATCAGGATCAGCACTTAGCAAAATCCACCAGGGCAAAAGGGAATATGTTATTGCCATGAGAAAACCTTGGCATTTACCTGATGGAGAAATACAACTACCAGCCCCTGAGGCAATGCCGAAAACACCCTCACAATTAAACCTGCTCACGTTGACACTTCCCCCGTTGCTGCTGATAACAGTATCGCTAATTGTTTCTAGATTTGTTCGTCAAATTAGCCTGACAATGATGCTTCCCATGGCTCTAATGAGTCTGGGATATCCTATCGCTAATCTTATTAGCAATAAATATCAGCAAAAGAAATACAAAGAAAAAATGGCTGAACGGGAGACAAAATATATTTCGGTCT
>CAZLNX010000233.1:0-9994 GCA_964560795.1 uncultured Anaerolineales bacterium
CAAGGTTACTCGCTCAAGCCCTGTTTTGTCTAGGCTTCATGCACCAACGCCACTCGGGACTCTCTGTATCTTCAAGAATATCTTGTTCATCTACGATCGCATCAGCGTCCGTGGCATCATCATCGGGAACATCATTGGATATTGGGATCTCATCAAGAACAGTTTCCTCTCCGAGAGAGTCCACATCGCCTGCCTGCGCCGTTTCGGCTTTGGTATCGGGGTCAGCGGCTGTCTGTTCTGCATCGGTTGTATCATCGGCCTCTACCGAAAAATCCCCTTCTTCCCCTTCTGTTGGCGCCGCTCCTCCATTATTGCCTCCCGCAGTTTCTGCCGGGGGAACTTCATCAATTGCCTTGGCATCAGCATCAGTTGCTACAACTTCAACATCCGCAGCAGTACTACCAGAGTCTGCGTCCCCGGCATAAGCTACGCCTACCAGCGGGTCAAAGGCAAGCAGAAGGAGAACAAACAGGGATGCCAAAAACAACGCAGAGCGACCTCTCCTTTGACCACTCGCGCACAATCTTATATTTTGATAAACAACCGCCCCAAAATACATCAAATGGTCATCCTGATAGCATAGTGAAAGTGAATACAGGCTGACTAGCTATTGTTATCTTATCAAAGTATGGTACCCACGTAAATATGACTAATTACTCCAAATTATTGCCTGATACTATATTCAACAAATGGATTATCCAAGAAATAGAAGACATTCCTATTCCCTAGACAATACTTTTGCTTGATGAGAACGGCAACTTGGGATATTTTGCATTTGTAAAAGCAAAATTAGCCACAACAATGGTAAAATTTTTCGGTTCCCTTGCATCAAGAACACACACATTATGAATCGAAGTCCATTAGACAAAAATCCCAAGAATTCTAGCCCAGCTGTTCGGGCTGCGCGTATATACTCCAATGTATTCAGCCCTCCCAGCATGTTTGCACTGGTTGGATTTGTCATTGCCTGGATTGAGTTGCCCTTCCTGGAAGGCACACTGCACGCAGCCATCTTTGGATTTCTTTCCACGCTTGTCCCAATCTTGTATATTGTGTACTTGCTGAAAACCGGCAAGATAGATGACTTACATATCAGCAAACAGAGCGAGCGCCACATTCCATACATCATTGGTATCCTTGGCGCGAGCCTGGCATATTTCATCCTGCAAACCCTGGCCAGCTCACCGCTGCTGCTGACATTCATTCTCACCAATATCAGCGCTATCACTATGCTGGCTATCATCAATGCCCGCTGGCTGATCAGCGCACATACTGCCAGCATCTCTGCTATCGCGGCGTTCGCAGGATTCGGATTCAGTCTTGGGACAGGGTTGGCGATTCTCCCCATGGTTGCTCTGACCTTTTATGTGCGTCATTTCCTGAAGCGGCACACCATCGCAGAAATGGTCAGCGGATGTATCCTGGGAATTGCTATCGTTGCCTTATTGGCAGAATTGGGCGCATTCAACTTCTAATCTATGTCAAACTCTAATCCTAACCCCAACATTATCTTCATCGTACTTGATACGCACCGCGTCGATCGCCTGGGCTGTTACGGCTACGGCAGAGGCACATCACCCAACCTGGACAAATTCGCCAATGAGGCAACCTTGTTCGAAAAGGCGATCTCTCCCGCGCAATGGACCATTCCATCGCACGCATCCATGTTCAGTGGCGAATTCCCCAGCACACATATGACCGTCCAGGCTAACAGCATGCTCAGCGATAAATTCACCACGCTTGCCGAATATCTAGTGCGCGACGGGTATCAAACAACAGGATTTTGCAACAACCCTCTTGTTGGTGTGCTTGAAAATGGTTTGCGGCGTGGTTTCGATCATTTCTTTAATTATGGCGGCGCGATTCAATCCACACCCATGGATAATGGCAGTCTTCATCTACGAGCACTCAAAGGTATCCGCGAGGGGTACCAGAAAGTGATGGAGCGCGTTGCAGTCCCCATTCAGCAAGCAATTGCTGGCTCCCCCGCAGTTTTCCAATTCATTCTCAACCCCAAGCTGGTATCCCTTTGGACGCGTTATGCCAACTTCAAAGGAGATGGGCCAAGTTCGATCAAGGATACCAACCAGTATCTTCAAATAAAAACCGCAGAAAGTTCGCAGCCCCAATTCATCTTTCTTAATTTAATGGGCACGCACTTACCCTATACCCCGCCCGATCGATTTGTCAGAGAATTCGCCCCCATCATCAAAGAGAACCCTGAAGCTGCAAAATTCATGCGCGACTATAATACGCGCGCCTTCCACTGGCTGCTCCCCATGAAAGAACCCTACACGGATACCGAGTCCCAAACATTGAGCGATATGTATGATGCCGAGGTCGCCTATCAAGATCACCTTTTGGGGCAGTTGCTAGAAACGCTGAACAAGCCTGAGTTACGCGAGAACACGATGGTCATCATCGTCGGCGATCATGGCGAAATGCTGGGAGAGCACAACCTGATGGGGCACGGACTGGGTGTGTACCAGGAGTTGATCCACGTCCCGTTGATTATCCGCTACCCCGGGCAGGATGCAGGCGAACGTGTATCCGAGCCTGTTTCTACAACCTACGTTTACCATACAGCCTTAGATGCTGCTGGCATTAAAGAAACGCTGCCCACCTACGCCGACCGCATCAGTACTCGCCAACTCAGTTTGAAATATACGAAATCTGATGCAAAACGCGTCTTCAGTGAGGGTTACCCATCGAAGAACCTGATCCAGATCATTGAGAATCAGGAACCTGCCATCATGGATGAGTTCAACTGCGAGGCTGTTCACTGGGCTTATTTTGAAGGCATGCATAAATTGGTGCGCGTCGACGAAGTCCAGGATCAGATCTTCGATCTGGCCGAGGATCCCAAGGAAACCCAACCTGTTGAAAACAATCTCGAGCGGCTGGAACAACTGGGCGCGGCGCTCGACACCTGCCTGACTTGGGCTGGTACAAGATCGCCTGAAAATCTCAGCCAACTCGCCGGCAACATGCACGAGGAACACGTCCAAGAGCGACTGCGGGCATTAGGCTATATTGAATAATTATTTTGTCATTACGAGGCGCATCGCAGTGTCGCCACCTGAAGGTGGCGCGTCATGACATAAAGAATCTTAGGAGAAGCTATGATCGATCCGGTAATCTTCACCATCAACCTTGGAAAATTTGAGTTGGCTTTCCGCTGGTACGGCCTGTTAATTGCTATCGGCGTGATGGTCAGCGCCTGGATCACGGAAAAAGAAATCGTCCGGCGCGGCGGCAAAGCTGAATTCGTCTGGGACGCGCTGATTTGGGTACTGCCGGCGGGGATCATCGGCGCTCGAATTTGGTACGTACTCAATGATATTTTTGGCGGAGGGCGTACTTTCCTCGATAACCCAGGGCGCATCATCCGCATCACCGAGGGCGGGCTGCACATCTTTGGCGCGGTAGTATTCGGCCTGGGCGCGGCCTATATTTTCGCCCGGCGCCACAAGGTAGATATCCTCTTACTCCTGGATTCTGTCGCCCCAGCGCTGCTGATCGGCCAGGCTCTGGCACGACCAGCCAACTTCATCAACCAGGAACTCTACGGGCCTCCCACAAACTTACCTTGGGGCATCCCGATTGATGGCTTACACCGCATTTATCCTTGGTACAACCTCGATCTTTACCCCGAGGAGACCACTCGCTTCCACCCAACGTTCGCATATGAAATGATATGGAACTTCTTGGCTGCCGGTTTGATCTTGTGGCTAGTACGTCGCTATGAAGAAAAAATCAAACCTGGAACCGCCTTCGCAGGGTGGCTGCTATTAGCAGGGGTTGGCCGTGTGATAATCGAAGCCTTCCGTCCTGACCAGCCGCGCATTCCAGGCACTGACATGAGTTGGTCGCGTTTGGTCTATGCACTCCTTGCGGTGATTGGTCTTATTTGGCTGCTAATTCGTTCCGAAATCATCAAACTGCCATTCCTATCCCAGGGTCCAGAGAAATACAAATTACCAAGGAAAAAGTGGCGTAAGCGATAATTTGATCCGCGCTCATTAAGGAGCAATTGAGTTGATGCAAATCTAAGCCGCAGAATACACGGAGCTAACTGAGAAAAAGACGCTCTGTTCATTACTGTGGCTTTGTTTTCGGAGGGAAAATGTCTACCAACAATTCGTCTAAAACGCTGCCTGATCCCCCACGCGGATATCGAGCTATTCTATGGCGACTGCCTATCTGGTTTTATCGCCTGAAGTTGGGTTGGATGTTCGGGCACAGAATGCTGCTGTTAACCCATTCCGGTCGAGTCAGCGGTAAGTCTCGTCAGGCTATGCTGGAAGTTGTGCACTACGATAAGGGGTCAAATACACACTATGTGGCCTCGGGCTTTGGTGAACAGGCTGATTGGTACAAGAATATCATCAAGGATCCAAAAGTCTCCATCCAGGCTGCTGGCAGAAAGATTCCCGTAGTTGCTGAACAGCTAAACACCCAGGAAGCAGCACCGATCTTTAGCGAATATCATCGCAGACACCCCAAAGCATTGCGCGGTCTGGCGAAATTAGTTGGTTATGATATCCCTGATGAAGATAAAGAGATGCTGTCATTTTTCCAAAACCGGATTCCATTAATCGCTTTTCGACCTCGCTAAAAAACCCCACAATCCTTGAATAATCCCGAATCTTATCCCCAATTGCAAATGATTTGGTCGGACAGTCAGCCGCAATCTTCTCTGGCTGTACCGCTTCCCCCAGACTATTCCCTACGAACGTATCAGCAGGGGGATGAGCAACGGTTTTTCGAGATTATGGATTTGGTGGGTTGGTCTGGTTGGGATGAGGAGAAACTCGCCCCCTGGCTCCCCAGGGTTTTGCCTGATGGCTGGTTCTTTGTTGATCACAAAGTGAGTGGAGAACTCGTCGCTTTTTGCATGGCCCTAGTGTCAGATACATTTCCCAATAGCGGCGAGTTGGGTTGGCTGGCCTGCGACCCCGCGCATCAAGGAATGGGATTAGGCAAGGTTGTCAGCGCTGCGGTAACAAAACGATTTCTGGAAGAAAATTACGCGACTATCCATCTCTACACTGAACACTATCGACTTGCGGCGATAAAGACCTATCTCAGACTGGGCTATATCCCACTATTGTCTTCTCCTACGATGCATGAGATTTGGGAGATTATTTGCACACAACTCGATTGGCCTTATACTCCTAAGGAGTGGAAATTAAACCCCGATATTATTCAGGGGTAGGATTTCGTCACCGAGAGATTTGATCGATTATAATCAGAGTGTATTCGATTAATTGTCAAATAAGGAGAGCCCCCATGGGTAAAGAGACAAAATTATTCAAGAGTGAAGAGCGCAAGAGCCGATCTGAAGTCAGCGCATTCCTACATCAGTTAGCCGACAAGATCGACGAAGGCCAAGTTGTCCTACGCCAGGGCAAAGACGAAATCAGACTCACCATGCCCCATAATCTGATCCTGGAAATCCAGGTGGAAGACGAGGACAAAAAACGCAAGGGTATCCAGCACAGCCTGGAGGTCGAAATCAAGTGGTTCGACGACGATCACTCCGGGGGTCCACTAGAGCTTGGATAGCTTCATCTAAAACTTTTTTGTTTTCACAGAATAAATAAACTGCGCCAGAGTAATAGTTTTTTCTGGCACAGTTTATTTTTGATTCTAACACCTGCAAACTCATATTATTGCACAAATTTATTACGATAGAGCTATTGTAAACAGCATTTAATTCAGCTATGATGGCTATTAGGTAAGCGAGACTCTCTTAGTGGTATTCTTTTTGATTATTATCAGCTCGATGTTTTTTCAAGGAGGATTACCATGAAATATGCAAAACTTTTTGCACTACTCCTACTAGCGTTCATTTTAGTCAGTTGTTCTACGGGGGGGGAACTATTACAGAATACTTCCGTAACGGAAGTTGAAGGCAATGTTCGTTACAAAAATCCAGATATGGATGAAATGGCCAAGATCGAAATTGGCACGCAACTCCAAAAAGGGTGCATCATTTATTCCTTTTCTGATTCCAGAGCAAAGATCCAACTTAACCAGGATTCGTCTATCATCATCGCACCAAATTCTCAATATGTAATCAAAGAAATCACAGAAGATTCAGAAGGTCAGGAAATTTCCCTGGAACTTGTAGAGGGTCAGGTTTTCATAGCCGTTGATGAAGACACATTCATAGGCCATGTGGATGTCAACACGCCATATGGAGTAGCCAGCATCCGCGGATCACGCATGAGTGTATTGATAGAAGCGGCGCAAGCTGTAGTCACCTGTTTGTATGGCAATTGTTCAGCAAAAAATGCCGCTGGAGAAACCGCGATCGGACAAGCTGGCCAGGCTGCCATGAGTGCACAGGATGCGGCACCGCCCGATAGCACCCCAATGGCTGCTGGTCAAGTTAACGACTGGTTTGCTAACGACCCCAAATCAGTTGCTGGAGCAGTTTCCCATGGCGCTGTTGACGCAGAAGACTTATCAAGTGGTTGTGACCAAAAATCTGGCGCTGGATGCGAGCTAGCAGCAGGAGGAGCAGCTGGCGGTAAAGCCGATGATGCAATTGAGGGAGCCAAGGATGCAGCGGGTGGGGAGGCAGGCGGTGGAGCAGCTGAGGAAGCCAAGGGCGCAGCCGAGGAAGCAGCCGGGAAAGCGGGCGAAGAAGGCAAGGATACCGCTGGCGATACCGCAAAAGATGCAGCTATTGAAGAAGCTGAGGAAGCTAAGGATGCAGCCAAAGATGCCGCAGGTGAGGCGAAACCCTAATTGACCCCTTAAGACTTCCCTCCTAAAAAGTAAGACCGGCACCCGAATGTTACAAGTGCCGGTCTTTTTTGATCGTAATCAATCTCTACTGCAATGGACTGAATACCATCTCGGCAAACTCCAAAATATAATCCAAAATATTTGGATCGTAGAGTGGGTTTGGATCGATCATTAAGGTGCCGTGGGCTCCGGTGCCAATATAAATGATCATGTCATAGAGATATTCTTCAGCATTTCTGCAGGTTCCGGCGGAATAATCACCATCACCAGACATGCAAGTCACCGGCACCGATGGATCAGCCTCGAGGTTGTTCTTGGCATCCGTAGTGTAGTTGTTGTCGATATAGCTGCCAGGAGAGAGGGAGATAGCACCAACGCAACTGCGATTACCCAATTCATTAAACTGGTAACAAGCCCAGCTCGCAACATCGGCGCCAATGCTCGAACCAATCGTCAGAATCCAAGGCAACCCACCAACAACCTGTACATTCTTGGCAACTTTCCCCGCACTCAGATAAGCCGTAACTGGGGTCATTTCAGCGGCTGTCTTCATCGCAGCCACGCCATCCCTACCCCAATTGAGTGGGGTACCTAAGCCAGCCTGGCTTTCACCAAAGTCTCTGAAGTCGAAGGTGAAGACTGCATACGATGTTTCTTCATCCATGGGGGGGAACCAGGAAGGATCCCAGTGTGGTAATGGGCCTGGAGGTGCGGGGCAATCTGGCATCTCAGCAGGGTTCTCATCGAGACGGTTCTGCAGCCAGGGAGCAATGCGGCACCAATCCCTCTGATCACCACCAGCCCAATGCATCAGAACAATCACCGGCGCATCGGCATACTTGGATGCATAATAATAGCCCACCAGGTTCTTGCCATCCTCAGCCTGGAATTCCACACGCTGGGGATCAGCGGGAAGGTCAGAATACTGAACCTCAGGGGTCGGGGTTTCCGTTGGCAATGGCGTTTCGGTCGGGGGAGCCGGTGTTGGCGTCGGTTCGGGTGTATCGGTGGGTGGCGGGGGTTCTGTTGGTTCTGGTTCAGCAGGCTCTTCCACAGGTTCCGCCGGCGCTTCTTCAACTGCCGGTTCTTCTGGTTCCGGAGGCGCAGGCTCAGGGCCACAGGCACTACAGAGCAATGCAAAAACAAGAACCAAGCTAATCCCAAACAAAACCTTCTTTGAGTTACTCATAGCTTCCTCCTTTGGCGATATGAGTTATTGATTCAATTTATTGCTTATCGACTATTTCTACCAAGACCGCCTGTACTGCAGTCCGCCACCAATAAATATCACGCGCTTCATCATACCCTTTGCAGGTGATCAGCGTAATCCAATCATGATCTTTGTGCGCTAAGATCTGTTCATTATTTGGGTCCACCCATTCGTGAATCTCACGCACTTTATAAATATAATCTTGACCCCAAGAGCTGATAATAATTTCGTCATCATAGGAAAGTTGCTCCAAGCTGGCAAAGGGACCTGGACTTCCATCAACATTATAAACGTGCCCAGAAATCACCGTATTTCCCTGCCATGTTGGGAATGCAGAGCCTTCTAAATACCCCACCTGATCTGGTTCCAGCCAGTCTACATCCCACGAATTGCCAATTTTTGGAACACCAATAATTGAATTCTGTTCATCCAACAATGGGATTGATAATTGCATTCCATCAAGATTATGATATTCCACGGCCAACGATTTTTCGGGGAGGGCAGAAGCTACGCCTGGCGCGAACCCCGTTGAGGGCAGCGCACCTAAAGAAATCTGCCAAAGCTCAGTACCATAGCGGCCATCGTTCGCGGTGAAGTAGATCGTCCAACCAATGCGGTATGCGCCCGAGAGGGAGCCAGTATACTCTCCCAACGTGTACGTAGGAATCGAACCCCGACTACCTGGGCGGATGTCTTTCAACAAATGTGCCTGTGTATAGGGGAATTCGGTCGCCCAGACCTCTTCGCCATGCTCCTCATCTTCTGCCGTAAAGAACAATGTCGTTCCCATGCGTTCCAGCGTTTTCGGGTTCGAATCATTGGGCTCTTTCGAACGGTCTAGCCCAGGATAAATGTCTGCAACCTGCGCTGCATAAGTATAGGGCGGTTCGGTTTTCCAAAGCTCAATTCCCGATTCGCCATCATCGGCGCTGAAGAACATAGCCCAGCCTACATCGCCAATCGCTGCAGGATTTGAACTCTCTGGATCACCGTCATCATCGACATTCGGGTTGATATCATCCAGCATATAGGCACCTAATTGTGGGTCGTAACGCCACAATTCAACGCCAAACTCATCAGTTCCAGCAGGGAAAAACACCATTGAGTACGCCAACCGATTGGACCACCCAGGACTTGAATCATCATCTCCCTTGTTGATATCGGACGCCAAGGAAGTGGTTGCCTCGGTGCCATAACTACGCCACAATTCGCGGCCGTGCACCCAATCGTCAGCTGCAAAGACAAACATATTTCCTAGCAGGTTAAAACTAGATGGTTCGGAACTCCTCGGTCCAGCTAAAATATCTTTAACTAAGTATGTGCCTGCTTCGGTACCGTCACTGCGCCATAGCTCCTCACCATGATCCTCATCTTCGGCAGCAAAATATAAAGTCGATCCGAAGGCAACTAAATAGCGCGGGGTCGAATCATCGCTGCCAGGCCAAACATCTTTTGCCATCCAGGAACGTCCATCGCGAACGTCGTAGGCATATAACTCTCTACCCACAGATGATTTCATGTCTGCGCTGTAAAAAAGCACCGATCCCATAAACGTCAGCCACTGAGGGTCGGTTCCTGTGGGCACTCCTGGAGCATCCCAGTATTCGTGAAGATCAACTACCTCAGCAACTCCTGAGCCCGTGTTATAACGCCAAAGTTGTCTCCCCAGGGTGGCATTAGTTGCCGCGAAGTAGATACTATTTCCGTAAACAGTCAGCCACTCAGGCTTAGAATCATTAGCCCCAGGGTAAATATCTGCAGCCAAGGTCGCTTCACCGGTACGCGGTGAATATTTCCAAAGTTCTACACCATGTTGTTGATCATCTGCTTGAAAATATAGATCCCCGTTGACTTCAACGAACCAGGACGGATTCGAACTATTGCCTCCCTTGGCAATATCTGTCACGCGCTCGACATAGTATGGAAGCGCAGATTCATCTGCACTAGCGATAGGCTTTGTTTGAATTCCCAAACTACTAGCTTGTCAAGCATGATAAGATGGGTATAGTCGTTTCAATTTGATAC
>CAZLNX010000234.1:0-9959 GCA_964560795.1 uncultured Anaerolineales bacterium
ATCATTCACCATATCGTACCAATCTCCGAGAGTGAGCGATTGAGTCTTAAACGTATTGAGGTTTGAAAACCGAAGTAAATTGGAGGAATTGTCTCTCATCTCGTGAGGTTCGAGATGAATTTTTCTTCAAAACCCCGTATATTGGAAAATTGTATATCAGTCAAAGATGCCTATGAGTATTGTGGTTACAGTCAGCAATATTTGCGGAGATTACTTAGGCAGCAAAAAATACAGGGATTAAAACTGGGTCAACTATGGCTAATTGAACTTAGCGCTCTTGAAAAATATTTAGCAGATGCAAAAAAATCAATTGATCGCCGTTTTGGGCCTAATTGAGATAATGTCCTGAGTCGAGTATGGTTTTTTGCTCTCTTTGCCATATATGGCGTCAACCATGTCTCCTGAATAGCAAATATAGGGTTTAAAATGTCTATTTCGTCCTCCTTTCCTTAGTTATAAGGCTATTGGCAACAGATCACCAGTATGAAAGGGCGACTCCAATACAAAAATCGTTTATTATTAGGATACTCTCATAACAGAAGATACCTATGGATAAAACGTGACAGACTCCCTCCTCAAAACCAAACTCTTTGTTCCTTCAACCCGATTAGACCTTGTCCACCGTCAGCGGTTGATTGAGAAGTTAAACCACGGATTATATCGGAAATTAACAATAATATCAGCGCCTGCGGGTTTTGGTAAAACCACAGTGGTTACCGATTGGTTGAATGATCTTCAGTTGATGGCACCATTTGGAAATAAAGCCAAAAACAAGATTTCATGGTTGTCACTCGACGAGAATGATAATGATCTGGCCCGTTTCCTGAGATATCTGATCTCAGCATTAATCATGGTTGAAGGAGAGGAGACTGCATTTGGTCAAACCGCGCTGAGTATGCTCCAAGGGCCTCAACTCCCCCCAATAGATACAATTCTCACCTCGATAATCAACGAGTTTGCTACCATCAAAGACAAGACCATCCTTGTTCTCGATGATTATCATCTAATTGACACGCAATCTATCCATGAGGCCCTAACATTTCTCATAGATCATATGCCGACTCAACTTCACCTGGTCATTGTCACCCGCGAAGATCCACCGCTCTTTTTAGCGAGACTCCGTGCCAAAGATCAATTGACGGAACTAAGAGCCAGAGACTTACGTTTCAACTCCGAAGAAGTTGTTGAATTTCTAAACCGGGTTATGAACCTTGGGTTATCAATGGAAGATGCCAGCGCACTTGAATCACGCACTGAAGGATGGATTGCAGGACTTCAATTGGCAGCAATTTCATTACAAGATTCTGACGACGCAACCAGTCGAATCCAATCATTCACAGGGAGCAATCGCTTTGTTTTAGACTATCTCATTGAAGAAGTCCTTGACCAACAACCAGAGGAAATCCAATCATTTTTGTTAAAAACTTCTATTCTCGATAAATTCAATAATTCCCTTTGTAATTCAGTTACTGGCCAAGATAATGGACAGGAAACTCTGGAATACTTTGAACAAATAAACATCTTCATTGTCCCTCTTGATACAGAACGAAATTGGTATCGCTATCATCATCTTTTTGCCGACCTATTACGACAGCGATTGCAGCAAAGTCAATCGGAGAAAATCCCACAAATACAAGGACGAGCAAGCGAATGGTTTGAGAAAAATGGATTCATGGATTTGGCCGTAGAATATGCTTTAGAAGGAAAAAATTTCGAGCGAGTCGCAAACCTCGCTGAGTTGGTCTGGCAGGCTATGGAGAATAGTTTCCAAACCGCAACCTGGCTAGATTGGGTAAAAAAAATACCAGCCAATTTGATCCGGAATAGACCCGTGCTCAATACCCAATTTGCTTCGTCGTTAGTAGATGCCGGAGAGTTTGAAGCCAGTGAATTGCAGCTTCGGGTTGCTGAAGAATGTCTAGATTTATCAGGAGACAACACCTCCCGGTCTGATGGGTCATCAATCGGGATGGTGATTATAGATGAGGAACAATATAAAACACTGCCAGCAAGAATAGCCATTGTCCGCGCCCAACTCGCTCAGGCTCTCGGTGAACTGGATCAAACACAGCACTACGCAAATCTCGCGCTTGAACTTGCCCCAGACGATTTGCTTCTCGCATCTCAGGCTACTGTAATGCTGGGATTTACAAACTGGATAACGGGAAATCTTGCTCTGGCCTACAATGCCCTCTCAAATTGGGTAAGTAGAATGCGAGATATTGGTAATGTCTCTTTTGCCATCGCAAGCACCTTTGCCCTGGCTGATTTGTTGATAGCTCAAGGGGAGTTGCAAGAAGCTGTAAAAATATATAAACAAACATTGGCTCTTGCATCAAAATACGAAAAAGATGTGGAACGAGTGATTGCCCATCACTATTTAGGTTTGGCAATGTTGTACCATGAGATGGGAGACCAGAAAGCTGTTGAACTACATCTAAAGCAAAGTAAGGAATTTGGTGATATGTCCACCTTGGTTGACTGGCCTTATCGTTGGCATCTTGCACAGGCCCAACTTAAAGAAAGCCAGGGAGAGCTTGATGAAGCTCTTAGCCTCTATAATGAGGCTCAGCATAGACATGTAAGGAATATGCTGCCAGAATTTCACCCTGTTGAAGCGTTGAAGGTCAGGGTGTTCCTCAAGCAAGGTAAATTATTGGACGCTCAGTCCTGGGTGCTGGAATGGGGGCTTGCAGTTGATGACGAATTAAGCTATCTGAGAGAGTTTGAGCACATTACTCTAGCAAGAATTCTTATCGCGGATTACAGAATAAACCGTATTGAAGACGCAATAATCCAAGCAAATAAGCTACTAGAACGGCTCTTAAAAGCAGCAGAAGATAGAAACGTGATGGGGAGTGTAATAAACATATTGGTTTTGCAATCGCTCGCTTTCCATGCACAGGAAAAGACACCGTTAGCCCTTGAGGCATTGGAGCGTGTCTTGGCATTGACAGAGCAAGAAGGATATTTCCAGCTATATATTCGTGAAGGCTTAGAAATGGAAGAACTGCTTAGGCAAGTAAACCCGGTAGATGAGAATCAAAAAGGCTTTGTCCAAAGGCTTCTCACCGCTTTTTCGGCCACTGATGCTCCCTCTACACCATCACACTCTCAGCCTTTGATTGAGCCCTTGAGTAAACGTGAACTTGAAGTGCTCGAACTAATAGCAGAAGGGTTTACGAATCAGGAAATAGCAACAAAGCTCTTCCTCTCTCTCCATACCGTAAAAGTCCATGCGCGAAATATCTATGGAAAACTTGGTGTAGGAAACCGTAGTCAAGCAGGGGCAAAAGCAAGATCTTTGGGAATACTCTCTTCAGACTAATGACCTAGATACACGCTGCATCAACTAATCAAATAGTCCAGGCGGGCCAGAAAATGGCCCGTTTTCGTTTTTCCCTTCCATCAAATTTCTCCAAACAATAATCCTATGGAATACCTCTTTCGAGGTATGACAACAGACACCCTACCTGCTATATTTTGAAAAGCAAACTTCAACAAACAAGAATAGATGTGGAGAACAAAAGATGAACAAAACTGAAAAAATGAAAGCAATTGTACAGACAAAATATGGGGATTTTGACGTATTGAAATACGGTGAGGTAGATAAGCCACATCCCAAAGACAACGAATTACTGCTAAAGGTGCATGCATCAGCGATCAACTATGGAAACGTCGCTTCCGTGAGTGGCAAACCTTTCATAGCTCGCCTGTCTTCGGGGTTTTTGAAACCAAAAAATTTGAACCCTGGCAGTGATGTGGCTGGACGGGTTGAGGCTGTTGGTAAAAGTGCTACACAATTCAAGGTTGGAGATACTGTGTTCGGGGATAATTTATTGGGTAGTGCAGGGGCTTTTGCAGAG
Source organism: uncultured Anaerolineales bacterium (assembly GCA_964560795.1). Taxonomy (GTDB): domain Bacteria; phylum Chloroflexota; class Anaerolineae; order Anaerolineales; family UBA11858; genus NIOZ-UU35. The sequence continues at coordinate 3,867 of CAZLNX010000234.1, forward strand.
TATGTGTGTGTACCTGAAAATGAATTAGCGCTGAAACCAGCAAATATTACTTTCGAGGAAGCGGCCGCAACTCCCCAAGCAGCATTAGTTGCATTACAAGGGCTGCGAGACGTGGGCAAGATTCAAGCGGGGCAAAAGGTATTGATCACAGGTGCTTCGGGGGGGAACGGTACATTTGCGGTGCAGATCGCCAAAGCCCTTGGTGCAGAAGTGACTGCTGTGTGTAGAACACAAAATATTGAGTTGGTCCGTTCACTTGGCGCCGACCATGTTATCGATTACACCATTGAGGATTTTGCCCAAAATGGTGAGTATTATGATCTGATAATTTCCATGGGAGGTTATCGTTCGCTAAAGGATTACGAACAAGTGCTGCATCCTGAGGGAATATTTGTCTGGGCCGGGGGGGAGCTAAAGGGTCTTTTTGAAACGATGGTCCTTGGATCATGGGTTGCGCGGAAGGGCAAGAAGACCATGATTTCCTTAAGCCACCATCAAAACCAGAATGATTTGAAGTATATGTCCGAATTATTGGCATTAGGAAAGGTAAAACCAGTGATCGACCGCAGTTTTCCACTGGAAGAAACGGCAGAGGCTTTTCGTCATTATGATGCAGGGCATATGAAAGGAAAAGTTGTGATCTCTGTTTTCAAAAGTAATGAGAAGTAATCTTTTATCAATAAATCACAAACAGAATTTGAATGAATAGGAGAATTAGCCATGAAAGATATAAAAGTAACTCTTTCAATAATCTGGATTGCCGTCATGCTCACATATTTGTTGGGGGATGTTCTGCGTATTTTTGTCGGTGATGTAATTCTTGGAGAAATGACGGGGGGTGTGAAATATACCCAGGGAATGGCCTTGGGAATTTCTATCCTGATGGTCACCCCCATCTTAATGGTGGTCTTATCTCTGATATTACCCCATAACGTCAATCGCTGGTCAAACATAGTTCTAGCTGCCATATGGTTTCTTTTCAATTTGGTTGGGATCCCTTCTTACACTGGACATTATGACAAATTTTTACTTGTTGTAAGTATGGGGTTTAATCTGATCACGATTTGGCAAGCTTGGAAATGGATATAGATATGAATAACAAAAAAGAACTTCAACAAAATTTGGGCAATTTATTACAGTCAAATAAATTAGCAATCTTATTAGAACTCTTTGTTGTGTTTGCCCCTTTATATTTAGGTTTGGCTGCCAGCGACCGGCTTGGTAGCAACCAAATTAACCTAGGGAGTGACCTTATCCTCTTGGGAGGTCCTCTGAGTTATTTGGGATTAATTGTTAGTATTGTATTCCTTTGGATAGTTTCTAGACTTCGAGGGGCAAATTGGATTACCTATGGTTTGAAACGACCTAACAATTGGTTCTTCACAATATTGAAAAGTTTAGGTGTTGCCCTGGCAGTCCTCGGTACCGTGGTGATAATGATTAATCCTCTGCTTAGCAGCCTTCCCAATCTGGAACCCAGGGATATGAGCCAATTCGATATTCTTACAGGCAACCTTCCAAATTTAATCCTCGCCTTGGTTATCATTTGGGTAACGGCTGCTTTCTTAGAAGAAGTATTGTGGCGCGGGTACTTGATGAACCGTTTGATCGATCTTATGGGTAAGAAAACTTGGCCGGTCTTGTTGTTAATTATTCTTATCAGTGCAATTATCTTTGGATTGGGACACGGATATCAAGGGACGATGGGGATGCTGAAAACAGGTGCTATTGGGTTAGTTTTCGGATTGGCGTACTTCTCAGTAGGACGCAATCTTTGGCCTCTGATCATAGCACATGGACTGATTGATACTCTGGATATGATTACCCACTACTTAGGCGGATAAGAGTAGGTGAATATTAAATAACCAAATAAAACAAAATCCCACACTTTTGGTTTCGAAAGTTTATTCAAAAACTTTGGAACCAGCAAGAAACTAATGTTCCCGATAAGTGATGAGACCCTTATAGCTAAAGAAGAGCATTGATCAGAAAACCAATGTATGCATGAGGCAACCTGATATGAATCAAGTCAAGAACAATTTAACTCTAGACTGCCTGACGACTTACCAAATCAAAGTGCCAGGTGAGATCGGTGCGAGTTTGGGGGAATGGGGCAAAGAATTAATTGTAATATCTGAAAAACATAGTCCTGGCTCGTCGGTCACAACACTGACTGGGGATTTCGACCAAGCCGCTTTATATGGTTTCCTAAGGCATCTCTACTCAATTGGCTTGCCCTTGATATCCGTAATTTGCGTTGACCATTTATAAAAAGGCTAAGCGATTTCGAGGCATAGTTTTATCAATGTTGAAAGAATGAAGAGGTTTGTAAATAGATTTGGAATGGTATTTGATTTATTTGGACTTTAGTAGGTATGACTATTGCCTATATCAATATCCTCTCAGCACAGGTGGGAATGCCCAAGGAGTTGCCTTTAGAGGTAGCTCTACATACTGCCTGTTCTCGTCTACCTGGTAGAGGCTCTTCTTGTCATCATTTTAGGCATTTTATTATGGAGTGACCTAACGAGACTCGAACACAAATTGAAAGATATTTATCAAATTTGTTGCAATAACTTGTCTAAATTTATATGGATATTTAGCAAGTCTTCAGAAAAACTTATAAAAAAGAAAAGTACCCCTAACATGACCTGTCCCGAACGGTTGATATGGGAACTTGGAGTAATACTCTGTACGATATTTTTTAGATACTCGAAAGGCGAATGCAGCACATAATCTATGATTTCGCCTTGGGGATTAACGATAATCCGTTTTATCATTATTTGCAAGAGCTTTGGCTTTTGTTTCTCATCCAGCCGTTGGAATAATCCAGACATACATGTCATCAATGCTAGAGCAAGATCTAGATTACTGACATGTATAGTTGTATCCTGCTCAACTTTCCTAAGATTTGCTTTCGCTTGAATTGATTTTTCTCGCCATTCTGCGTGTAGTCGTTCATAGGTTTCCTCACTGATTTTTTCCGTCATGAACAAGCGACCTAATCGGGCTTCCTCATCTTGAAGCTGGGAAACTCGTCGTTTCAGATTTGATGCTTTCTCGGTTTGATTTTCACTGACCGCTTGCTGAATTTCAGTTTGGTAGATGGTTTGGATATTTGGAATAATATCCTCATTGACTTGGATACCATTTAGCCAACTGGCGATTTGTTCATCAACTCTTTCGCAAGAGATTCGGATTTGTGACCCATTAGGTTTGGCGTAGGTAATGTAGTAAAAATAACTTCGCTTTCTGGGTTTTGGGCTGGAACCATACATTTTATAAGTTCTTCCAGTGGTGCGCACCCACAATAAATTGCGAAGCAAATAATTGCGCTTCTTTTGGCGGGATTTTTCAAGATCATGCTTGCGAAGGATTTCAACACCTTGTTCAAATTCTTCAGTAGAAATGATGGCTTCCCATCGTCCTCGAATTTCATTGACCTTGATGCCGAAACGTTCTGAAACTACCCATCCCGCATAAAAAGGGTTGTGGTAGATCTGATGGAGTCTGTTCTTTGCTCTTACGCGGATATTGCGTTTGGGATCATCCCAGACCCAAGGTCTCCCTCCCTTTCTGGTAAAACCTCTTGCATGAAGCTCTTCACAGATTTCCGCCATGGTGTACCGATCAGTGAGCAACAGATCCCATGCCTGACGGATCATCTGGATGTACTCGGGGTCTTGCTCTACCCAACGTTCGTACTTGTTGCTGCTAACTTGTCTTTCCTTATTGATATACCCTTCAGGTGCTTTATGGGCCCAGCCACCTGCTCTAAGCTTGGCTTCCATGCCATCAGCGGTTCGCAGTTTGAGTACATCCACTTCCCGTTGAGCCAAGCCCATCTGGATCAGGAACATGAAGAAGCCATCCGGGGTTTCGGGTGTCAATGAAGGCATGTTCGCAACCCGAACTTTAATTCCCATGCCGATTAGTCGTGTTGCGGCTTGTAATCCTTCTGCTGCATCTCTCCCAAATCGATCTGCTCGGTAAAGCCCCAAGTGTGAGAATTTTCCAGATTGAGCATCTGCGAGCATTTTTTGGTAATCTGCGCGATTTGAGCTGGTCCCAGTTAACATATCGCAGTATTCCTGTGTAACATCCATGTTTGAAGGTGTAAGCAATTGCTCTTGAATACGCCGTCTTTGCATGGCAAAAGAGCGTTCCGGGGATTGCTTATCCTCGTCGCTGACTCTCAAATATGTTGCCCAGCCGGGAGAATTGATTTGTTCTGCCAAAGGGATACTCCTGAAAGAATGTGTCAAGAAATGCTATTCAGTTATTCTCTTAGCGTCAAGTGACACCAGTGTTACCTATTTCTCCCATACGATTATCCTTGAGAGATGATGGTTGATGAGTAGATTTTTTCTGGTGTTCAACCAATAATCCCTGAAGTTGTTCAAGTTCTTGGAGTGAGAGAACAGAGCGCAGTATGTTTCCAACTTCCAAAACTCGATAAACATCATTGATATCAGCAGAATAGGTTGGTTTGTCGCTATTCCAGCTTTTCTTTGTCATCGTTGATATCCTTTTGCATGCAACTCGCCCTATGGGACAAGAGATCCCATCCCAGGGCGAAACAAGCTTTCAAGGTCTGACCTGGTTCCCATTCCAGGCGTTCTGAGATTTCCTGCAGGGTGTCCCAAAACGTGTCATCACTCTCTTCGAGTTGGTAAATACTTCTTGCTTCAATGTCGCTCATAACCTCTCCTGATGTTTTCTTGTTGAAGATATTCCTTCAATGTCATCGACTGTTGTAAGTCGATCTTTCTGCTGTGCCTGAATTGTCCGATACACTCTCCTTTTCTATTCCATTCCAAACTTCTCCATTCTTCAGGCGTTTTGGCCCACATCTTGACCAATCGCCAGACTGTTTGACGCGAAACTATTTGTCGTCTTTTCAGACTGTAGTCACGATTTAGGATCTCCAGTTCGTAGGAGTCATAATTGATCCTGACCGTTTCAGCAGGAGCTAAGACACGATCCATAGCATCTTCTCCTCTTCGTTGTATCCTTTCTCTCTTTCAGTTTCGGCATTCCACATCTCGATCTCTTGCTTGAGCTCGAAGGGCGTCAGCTCGTAAGAATTGATCTCCTGGCCAGTAGCAATATCGACTTCAGCCCTACGGCTTTGAGCTACATAAATTCGATAGCCTCTCAATTTTTTGGGCGTCTTTTCTTTGGCTTCCAACAGCTTATCCAACTGGAATTCCATGAACAGATCGGTATCACAGAAGATCGCCAATCCCTGCCAATGTTCACTTTCTGGGAATCCTGCATACTCAGCCATCCAATCGATGACCGCCTTGTACTGCTCATCTTCCAGGTTGTTGATCACATGGCAGTAGGCTTCAGGCAGGTTCTCGCGGCCCTTGACGCCCCACCAGCGCCCAACTTCAGAGACTTCTTCTTCCACTTCCTTGCTCATGTATTTACTGGCGTACCAAAAGACGCCTCTGTAACTCTTGATTCTGGAGACACTTGTCCCTGCTTCTAAATGTTTGGCTGAGAGCTTGCCGCAGACTTCCCACCACATCCTGGCCACCAGCTGGCGCAGGTCGTACAGGTTTTCGTCATGCAGTCCCCAAACCAGCATGTGGAAATGCGGGAACATCTCACCTACATACTTGCCCGATTTCCTGGCCTTGTATTCCAGCTTCCAAATCACGGCCACTTCAGGATAGACATACTGCAATCGTTGGAAGAACTTCTTCAAGTGACTTTCTTTCAGCAGTTTGCCATCCATCCTTTCGTTGAAGAATTCATCAGGATAGGTCAGGTCCATCCACAAAGGCTTGCGGGTCTGCTCCAGTTTTGCGATCAACCGTAGCATCCTTCTCCGAGACGCATCAGAGAAGGCTTTCACTTTGCCCCTTTTCCCCCCTCTTTTCTGTTCCAGGTTGGTCCAACTCTGGGGACGTTTACACTCCAGAAGTGATGCCCCCTGCCAGATCTTCAGTTCTCCCTTTCTGTGCTTGATATCCTCGCGCTGTACAAACTCTTTTAGAAGTTCTAAATTCTTCTTTTCTACTTTTTCTTTTCCATATTTTCTGCGAATATAATACGTAGACAAGCCAAACCTTCGCCGCTCGA
>CAZLNX010000235.1:0-9814 GCA_964560795.1 uncultured Anaerolineales bacterium
AATATTGGATGAGGGCATGAAGTTGGCTACTCTAATAAATTCTCGCGCATATTTTCAGAAAGAAATCTCTGATTTATCCTGGCCAGCCAGGCAATCAGTGGTGGTGGAATTTCAAATTGATCGTCGTCATTATTTCTTATATCATGGGGATACAAAGATTCCGCTGAATCTATTGATTGCGCGGTAGAGACTTGACTGACATTCTCAACGTTCGTATTTTTGTTCATCTTTCTTCTGTACTCTTATAAGTCCATTACATTATTACGATGCTATAACATGATGTGTCTGACCAAGACAGCAACGGCCAATCGAAAAGTAGCTTAAAACAAAAAATGCCCTGATCTGGGCGGGAAATCTTGCTGCTGATGCGATTATGCAGCTAGACGCGGGAATCCCGTCAGATAGGACACTACGGAAAGGATTCTACTCACTTATGAGCAGTTTTGTCAAGGAAACGCGAAATCGATTTCCCGATTTCGATATATGAATTGGGCCCCTTTCCATAAATGCTTGAATATCAAGCCGGTATCGGTGAATATTACCTGGTAGTGAGACCAGCCGCCATCCAATAGTTGATATAATCACGGTGTTGGTAGAGTTGCAAACTTTTGCATTTTAGCGAATTCGCGCAAATTAGAAAACACAAAATGCCTGAAGAATATAAAGAAAAACGTTTTTCCAAAGATCACTTTTTAGTATTTTTCTCTTTTGCCTTGCTGGGCGCGTTGGTTGGATTAACCGATCTGCTGACAATCCCATCCGACCCTAAGAATAGTTTTTTGTTCGGTTATTCGGCTTCGCGGCTGGTATTGATTGCCTTTTTCGTCGCCGCCATCATCGGTGCAGGAATTTTTACGCTGAAATCCTGGCGCGATCAGCGATGGATGCGAAGGATAGATGAGCTATTCTTCACTGGGGGCAAAATAGCTCATTGGGCTTTGGGTGTTTCTAGCGCAGTTTTTCTGGTTTTTGGTTTGCTCTCCTTGCTGCCCATCTACCGCTTTGGACATTTCGCTGCCTACGCCGAACGCTTGCGCCCGATCATACTCTTCTTTACACAAATCAGCTTTCAGACCGCCATTCTCATTCTGCACCGCGCTGGACACTTGTCTTGGCAATCGTTTGCCCAAGAATTGCGCGCCCAAGGCCTGACGTTATGGATTGCCGTGGGTTGCATGGTTATCTTCGGTGCGCTTTGGGGCATAGTGGCACGCACGGGAATTGGAATCCACCCCACTGCACAGACAAACTGGTACGAAAGCGGTGTTCCTGTGCTGGCAATCCAGGTTTTGATGACTGCTTTGATTGCAGTAGCTCTCACCGGATTGATCGGTTGGCTTTCCAGAAAAAAGGAGCCGCGCGGCCTGGATATTTTCATCAGCATCGCAATCTGGGCATTGGCGGCCTTCTTATGGAGTCAGGCCCCTTTGCCGCCCAATAACTTTTTCGCTCCCGGCCCGTATCCCCCCGATTATGCCTATTTGCCGTATTCGGATGCGGCCAGTTTTGATATGAGCGCGCAATATGCCCTGGCCGGGCAAGGGATTGCGGGGGGCAATACTTTCAAAGGCCACAATGCTTATCTCGGATTTTTGGCCTTTCTGCATTTGCTTGCCGGGCAGGATTACTCGCTGCTGATAATGTGGCAGGTTGCCATCTTCGCCGTATTTCCTGTGCTCGTGTACTTCGTCGGCAAGGCCATGTGCGGGCGTTTTCTCGGCCTGTTCATGGCGGGGTTGGTCATTATGCAAGAACTCAACGCGATAGCCTCTGGCAGCCGTTTGAATTTGTCGCATTCCAAACTATTGATGACAGAATTCCCCACAAAGATTGGCCTTGCCGCATTGATTTTGTTGCTCCTGCTTTGGCTGCGTAAACCGGATCGCAATTTTGCATTGGCTTTGCCCGCGGGTAGTGTTTTGGGGATTCTGATGCTGCTGCGCTACAACACCTTGACGCTGCCCTTCGCCGTCATCGCCGGGGCTTGGCTGATTTATGGTAAAAACTGGCGGATGTGGTTCAAAACGGCCATGATGCTGTTCGCCGCGCTGACAATCACCATCTCGCCGTGGATGTGGCGTAGTTGGCAGCGGTCAGGCGATCCCCTCTTCTTTGCGCCCAAGGTGATTTATCGCATTCAGGCCGAATTTCAAGATGCGACCGCAATGCCGCCCGTGGATGACGCGGTTTCGGGCATCGAACTCGACGATGAACTCCCCGCGCCCTCCCCAGAGCTTGAAAACGCGGCCCCACGTCAATCCGTAGAGACCGCGACGGATGCGCTACCCTCGCCAGACTCACCAAGCCCCGCGAAAATCAACAGGAATGGAAGTTTGTATCAAATCAGCAGCCATTTCGTTCACAACCTGATTACCAACGCGCTCATTTTGCCTACGCGTCCTATTTTCGATATGCTACCCGACTCCATATCCGACGGTTCACTGTACGAAGTTGTGCCGTTTTGGAAAAATCTGTATGACGACTGGCTCACAGATCTTCCCCCAGTGGATTTGGCTGGTATTGTTATCAACTTGCTGCTCTTGTCGCTGGGTATCGGGACAGCCTTCCGTAAATGGAAATGGGCCGGGCTGATTCCTTTGGGCGTGCTGTTGACCTATCACTTTTCGACGGCCCTGGTGCGCGATGCGGGTGGCCGCTACATTGTCCCCGTAGATTGGATTGTACTGCTCTACTTCGCACTCGGCTTACTAAAAATTTCTCAATGGTGTCTGACATGGTTGGGTCTATCAAAAAATCCGTATAAATCCGTGACATCCGTGTCCAAAAATTTGTCCCTTCGCACTGCTATTCTCTTGACGCTGCCTTTTTTCATGTATACGCTCTCTATGACTGTGTTGGATCAGGCCATGCCCCAAAGGTACGCGTATCTCTCAAAAGTCGAAGTCCTGGAGCGCTTGATTCAGGCCGGGGGGCTGGATCAGACTTCTTTCGATGCAGCCAGCTTGAAAGAATTCCTGAACCATCCTGAGGCTCGTGCAGTTTATGGCCTGAGCCTGTATCCGCGCTTTTTTGGGCAGAATCAGGGCTTACACCGCGGCATTTATCTCGATCATCCTTTCCCGCGGCTGGCCTTCACCATGATAACTGCCTTCGGCCCCGAATACCTGCTCTTGCCCCTCGACACATCCCCGCCAAGCTTCCCCCACGGTACAGACGTAATTGTGATCGGCTGTCAAAGCATCGACCGCCGCGGTCTATGGCATATTGATGCCCTGCTGGTTGCCAGCCTAGCAGAGCCAGAACCCCACACCCTACTCACTCGCATCCCCGCCGCTCTCACCTGCCCTTTGGAACACGATTGATTCTCTGCGTCAAAGGTCACAACCTCCCCCACTGGGGGGGGGAACCTGTACGGAGCGAAGTCGAAGTGCTGAGGGGGAAATTATACATTTTGCATACTTACAATATGACAGATATGTTGTTATAATTACACCCAGAATTTCACCACAGAGCAGGGACAAACCCGTGAATGTACCTACCTACCTACCTACCTACCTACCTACCTACCAGATAATTCTCTAAGCTTTTCCGCACCTCCCAAAGCGTTTATCCATCACCAATACTTTGATGTTGCCAGTTCAATAACTGAGCGACGACGAAGTGTTGGCCTTTTTGATTCCAAAAATAAAAAAAGATCCGCGTAAATCCGCAAAATCAGCGTTATCCGCGTTCTATTATCCAAGGAGAAGACTACCATGACCAACCCTCAAAAATCCTCCACCCTGCACATCGAAACCCTGAACGACGAACTCTCGGTTTATGACTGGCAGCGCCTGAAAATGCACTCGCTCAACCTGACTGCCTCGAAGGTGTTCGAAATGTGCGACGGCCAGACCAGCCCGGCGCAGATGGCGAAACGACTGGATGCCCCCGAAGCCGTGGTATGGCAAAGCCTGGACGAACTCGGCAACGCCCACCTGCTGAGCGCCATGCCCGAAAAACCTGCCAGCTACCAAAGCATGACCCGCCAACAATTTCTCAAAGTAGGTGGTGCGGTAGCACTGGCTTCGATTGTCTCCATTGTTGTGCCCCGCCCGGCTGCCGCACAATCGGTTGGCGCAGGCGGTGGCGGTGGTGGTGCCCCCGCAGGCCCCATCACGCGCACCGTAACAGTGGGAACTTTACCTGGTGACGGCGCTCTTCACTATTATGTCTTTACTACGCCCATCACTGATGCTGAGTTCACGGCCTATGAAGTAGTTTTTGGAGTGGTAAACCAAATCACCGTTTCATGGGATTCGGGAAACAATAACCCAACACACGTGACTAACGTTAGGTTAGTCCAAGTGAGTGGTGGTGCAGGGGCATTTGGATATGTACCAGTCCCTGCAGGGACTAATTCGCCGTATATATCCACAAATGCTAATGGCTGGTTAGGCACCCGCCCTTTCAATGGTCTTGATGCTGTCTTGAATGCTGCCTCCGCTGATTTTGTTATGGGCGATGTGACGGTTACTTTGGAACACGTATAGGTAAATGAAACATCATTCAAGAGAGAGACAGGCATATGTGCCTGTCTCTCTCCTTTATATAGTTAGGATGAGATATATATGAACTACATAGTGGTAGGTCAAGCGCAGTATGCAAGAGTTGATATAAGTAGCGGAAAGCCTGAGAACTTGGGTTTCTATACTACGGCTATTGCTAGCTGTGTAGCTCTGTATATAGAAACGGATAAAGAAATTATCTTCGCTCATATTTTGTCGGCTGACTTCAAGATCAACAAGAAGGAATTAAAAGAACGATTAGATAAATGGGTTGAACTTAATGGGAAAAACAACTGTTTTTATTGGAACACGAAACCTCCAGAAAACAAGGTCAACGAAACTACCCTTGCCCTAACAAAACACCTAAAAGAAAATAAATTTTGTGAGACAGCTGGTGCGTCTGAAAGTTGTCTGATGGTAGATGGTAAATTCATTGAGAAAGAATTGCCATTAGGTAAACCCCCAACCTATCGAGATCAGAAAGGTACTGTGATAGCGGACGGCATGAACCCCATCGCGTTACTGGTTTGTGAACAATCTGAGAATAAAGCCTCCCTAAAAGTAACTTTGGCATACCCTTAGGTGAAACATAAACGTATATTTTTGTATCTCGCCTGCCTGAGTGATAGGGCCAAATTTCGATATTATTTTGAAAGATTCGGAGGAAAGCAAAATGCCAGACCAAGACCAGGATCAGAACCAAGACCAGGCCACACCGCTCGATATACCCAAATCTGATAAATACAACGTCCAGGGTGTAAAACGCTATGTCTTTAACGAGACGGGTAATATTATGATGGTCACAACCGATGAGACCAGCGATGTCATCCAGCAACAGGTACGGGATGTGTTTGCCGAAGTCGCCGTCTTCTTTGTCGCCATGACCAAAGCCATCAGCACAACGCCAAATCCCGAAGACGATAACAAGCCCTATTCTTTATACAACTATACGGCGTTGCAGCGGGTTATTGACGGCTCCGGGATGTTCGTCCATGTCACCGAATCGGATGTCTCACACACAAATAAAAAATTTGGTTTGGACTTCAGTAAAGAACTGCTGGAAGGTCTTTTGGGGTTGGCAACCGGCGCAGGGGCGCTTGCATTTGCCAGTGCAATGATCGCTTCTGTTGGCAAGGAAGGCTTGCGGATACAAAATTCAAATTCAAAGGTCGATAGCAAAGTCGCCAATATCGTTTTCGTCTGTGAATATCTGATGGGGATGCCGTCTATCAGCGTCATTGTCATTTCTGCAGAAGTCGCTAAGCTCGAAAAAGCGTTTAGTGTGGGGCCGTGTATCAAATCGTCAAAAGAGAGTGTCACAATCGAAATGCACAAAGATACTTATATGTTTGTCACACCAACCTTCATTAAAAGATATGCGGGGGAGTTAATGGATGTGGAAACTGATACAGACTACACTAATTTTATAGACTACCTAAAGGTGATGGTGACGCCACCGCCGCCACCGTCCATAGAAGAAGTTATGCAAAATGGAAAGCCGATAAAAGATGGAAAATTAGCAGCCGGCACAACCTATGCGATCAACGGTGTACAGTTGGGAGATCAACAGAGACTAATGGTCTTTGCTGATCAGAAGCCGGACAGCAGTGTAAAAATTACACCATCAACTTGGAGTGCAGAGAAAATTGAATTTACGGTGAGTGGCGAAATAGCTACCCCGTCGCCTATAGAAATTCACCTTTCCAGTGGGACTATAACCACAAAGAATAGTTACAGCGTTGTGGCGAATAACGATAAAGCCAAAGACAAAGCCGAAGAGAAAGACGAAAAGTGACAGTAACTTGTATGAAAAAGACCCCGACGCGACGAAACGGGTTCCTGTAATGGTTCTGGACGGACAAAAACCAGTGCAGGAACCCGTTTCGTGGAGAAATTTCAGGTCTGGGCAGGCGGCGAGAATTACGGGAAGTGGCGGTAAATATCCTTGCGATGCAGGATGCGCACAAAGATAACTTCATCCCCGCTGGCTTCAATCCCGATCCTGTAATCTCCTACCCGTATGCGATAATAAACATCATACCCGCTCAATTTACTAATCGCTTTGATGTCTTGCAGAGTATCTGAACCTTTTACATCGTCAATCACCCTCTCCACCCGGGCCAGGGTCGGTTTTTCGCGGATTTTTCTCAAATCGCGGGCGAAGCTGGCTTCAAAAGCAACTTTCACGCCTGCCCCCGCAGAATGGCCCGCACCTCATCTTCGCCGACGAAATCATCCTGCCGCCCCTCGCGGATGGCATTTGCCAGCCCAATTTCTTCGAGAGCATCCATCATGATCGCCGTGAAAAAGTCGCGTTTCTCTTCGAGCAATTCGCTGAACACTTCTTTGAGCATCAATTTGGTTTTTTCTTCGCTGACGTTGAGTTCCATTTTTTCAACTCCTTTCAATCTTGCCTGAACTATTGTAGCATAAATCATGAATTACTTACCCACCCTTCGCCACACCACCCTCTGACAGGAAAAAGTAGACCGTCTAGGTTGGACGGATGGACAAAGCTACACCGCCTACGGCCTGCACTTCGGCCTGCGCAGTAATACCTCTGCCGGACTGGAACACGCAGCCCCGCACCTGCCCCTGGGCTGGGCCCCCTCTCCTGACGGGAGAGGGCGGGGGGTGAGGGAAGAAGAATCTTCCCATCTTTCAGGGGGGACCGAGGGGGGTAACGAAGTAGACATCCTCTACTCCCTCCGTTTGGCTGATTCTCCAAAAAGAAAGGGCCTGCGCCCCTACCACCTGCTCTACTGCGGCTCGGCCCTGCTCTCCCGTACCCAGGATTTACCCCAACTTCTCACCACCCTCGAAAATCACGCTGAACTGCTGACCGCCTTCCGCGCCAAAGATCATCTCTTCGTCCACGCCGGGGTGGTCGCCTGGGATGGGCAGGCCATCCTGATCCCCGGGCGCAGCATGAGCGGCAAGACGACCCTGGTGCGCGCCCTGCTCCATGCCGGGGCCGAATACTACTCCGACGAATTCGCCGTTTTGGATAACGAAGGCCGCGTCCACCCCTATCCTGTACCGCTCTCCATCCGTGATGAAGGTCAGCTTGTGGGATGTAAAATTCCGCTGGAGACGCTCGACATCCAACCGGGAACCAAACCCCTGCCCGTAGGGTTGGTCGTTGTAGCAAAATACAAGCCCTACGCCCGCTGGAAGCCCGAAACCCTGACCCCCTCCCAATCCATGCTCGCACTAATGGACAACACCGTCGCCGCCCTCCGCGAACCCGCGTTCACCATGCCGATCTTGAAAAAGGTCGCAATGGGTGCCAAAACCATCGCCAGCAAACGCGGCCAGGCCAAACGCATCGTCCCCGCTATTCTGAAACATCTTTAAGCCCCCTATCCCTTAGAGAGATGGCGTGGGGTGCTTGGATACCCAATTTTTTCTCTACCCTTTGTGTTTTTTCGTGTGCTTCGTGGTAAATATACCTGACCTTTCCAAATACTACGATTTTCTGATTCTCTGCGCCCGTGCGCAGGGAAACTCGGCCTACTACGACAATCTCCGCCAGGCCGCTGACACGTTGCCCGATTGGGAACCCCTGCCGTATCTGGCCGAAATCCACGGTTTGGCCCCGTTGCTTGATCTCCACCTGCGCGCCGCCAACATTGCTCTCCCCGAAGTCATTGAACGCGAACTGAGAGCGCGTGCCATGCAGCACACCCACGCCAACCGCGTCCGGGCGCGGGCGCTGACCCAAATCTTGGCGATTTTTGAGGCTGAAGGAATTGATTTACTAGTATTGAAAGGCATGGCGATGGCGCATCTGGTCTATCCTCAGATCGGCCTGCGCCCGATGAGCGATATTGATCTGTTGGTCAGCAAATCCAATGCCGACCGGGGACAGGTATTGCTGGTCGAACTTGGTTTTCGCCCCGTAGCCTCGGAGAGAACGCCATCGCCGCACCATGAACCTACCGTCCAGCGCCATGTGGAGGGCGTGGATGTCTACGTCGAACTGCATCACAACCTCAATCGCAGGTTGACCTCCGAAACTAGCTTTGAAGCCTTGCGCTCCAAAGCGCGCCAAATTACCGTCAACGACCTCCCGACTCATACCTTGAGCTATGAAGATATGCTGGCGCACACCTACAGCCACATGGTCGGTGCGCCCTTCCAATCCTTCCGCCTGATCTGGATCGCCGACATGATTAGCCTGGTAGAACGTTTTGGGGATGAGATTGATTGGGAGCATCTCCCCTCCTGCATTCACAACGTCCTGGCAGCCATCAATTGGCTGACTCCTTTCAAGATGCCACGCTCCGAGCGAGTTTTAATCACCGCCCCAAGTTTGCCCTACCAGAAAGCTGCCCAACTGCACGGCTGGCCTTTCAGTGTTACCCCTGCCCAAAACGACGCCGAGTACAAGCGCAACATCCCCAAAGCATTTTTTCCATCGGCGTGGTGGCTGCGCGTTTACTACGGCCTATCTCTTGACTATTGGCTAGCAGGTGTGAGAACGTATCACTTCTTGCATCTTTTCTGGTGGGTATTACGATTTCGCAGGCCAACCCATATTTTCCGGCGGATGAAGGAATATCTTACAGGGTGAATTAGCAATATCCCAATAGTCTACATTCCAGACATATTCGGTGGCATACAATTAACCTTGGATGCCATCCTTTGCTCATATCTCACGAAAAATTCACCCGTAGTGTCCAAAAACCTCATCCGAGCCAAATTGGATCAAAACTGGTGAATGGCAAGCATAGCTGATTCTAGAAAAATGTGGTGTAGCTAAGGTTGTGGGGTAGGAGAAGTCGCTAACTAATGAATGAAAAGTGCGCTCAAGGAGGGAAAATGCCACCTAGGGCGCGGCGATAGACCAAAATAAATCGAAAATGAAAAATGTAGGGGCAATGATTTGATTTGTTGTCAAATCACAGTTGAAAAGAAATGACGATGGGGTGGGTACTCGGTGGTAATCGTTTATGATGCCACCGAGTATTTTTCGTTTGTGAATGGCTCCGCTGGTTGATGGCTGACCGCGAGGGAGTGGGGTTCGCTGGTTGATACCTTAGTGGGGGCGAGCAATGTTGTAATAGTCGTTGGTGTATTCAAGCACAACGCGGCGAAGGTGAGCGGCATTGATGATCAGATATGATCCAGGCATTCTTCTCGGACAGAGCGGATCCAGCGTTCACAGAAGGAATTAGCCCTGGGAGCCCGGTAAGGAGTGTGAATGACATGAAATCCTTCAGACAGGAAAATCGTGTCAAACATGGTGGAGAACTTCTTGTCATTGTCGTGGATCAGAAAGCGGAAGGATGGGTCAGCGCCAT
>CAZLNX010000236.1:0-9777 GCA_964560795.1 uncultured Anaerolineales bacterium
GATTATATTTCATTTGTTTGCTCCTTTTTCTCATCAGCATCTAGCGTGGCGGTCATCTCTGCCAGTCAAAATTTCTCAGCCCTTCTTTTAGTAGATCCATATTCTGCTCAAAAGATTGGAATGAGAAGTCATTGCTTTCTTGGACATCATCAACAATCTGGCGCGAAGTGGGGGGCAATGCTTCATAAATTGCCTTGGGATCATCGATAAAGATGGGGACAATGTTGGTAAGTTCGCCACCTGTATTGATAATATCCGCTACCAGTTGAAGTTCTTTTTGCTGTTGAGGGGTTTGTACAGAAGCCACACTGAGCAGTACCAGCACAGCACCCCGTTTGGATGCATTGGAAAACTCTTCAACGCGGCTATCCCAATCTTCACCAGACGGCATTTCAAGATTCGTGAAGACACCAAAATCCATTTCGCGTAGGTCGGCTTTGATGCGTTCGGCGAATTCAGCATCGGCCTGAACGTAGGACAGAAAGACGGAGGCTTTCTTGGTCAAATAGGAAAGCTCTTCTTCTAAATTGGTTTCTGGGTCATCCAGGTCAATTTCTTGATACGTCTTTTCTGGATATTCTTTGATCGTCTCAACTTCCTCTTGCACCCAACGAGAGTTCCTGGCGTTCTCACTGTCACAGAGAATGAACCAGGATCGCGCTTCAATTTCACGCGTTATCAGATCGTCGATCTCATCATCGTCATCCAAACATTTGAGAAAGAACATCAGCGGGTTATGCCCCTGAACTTCGAGAATATTGCGAACTTCACGGACTTTTTCGAAATCTTTATGGGAGTGTGATAGAAAAATCCAAGAACCTTCAGACATAGTTTTGCTCCACCAGTAAAATATTAGCAGTATTTATCTTGTAAAAACTCGAAAACTACCTGATCGATACGGTCATCCTCACCATTCCAACGCTCTTCCAGGTTTTCCGTGCCAACCACTAATTTCAGCATCTCACGAGTCTGTTCATCGAATATGCCAGTTTTTGGAACGTTGGCATAACCTGCTGCTTGTAGTATATCTTGTATCGTAGCGGAAATCTCTGATAAGGGGATCAAGTCATCGGGATTCGTTTGGCCATAGTAAAGATGGTGTTTTTCCAACAGCATTTGAAGTTTCTTGATTGGTTCAGGATCATCATCTACACGAAGATCCAGATAGCGATCGTTATTGCCACCATAGCCCCCATCTTTGCGTACGACCAGCGCCCCTGCGGACTGCCTTCCTCGGCTGTCACCGCCAGCGGCCTGACCGGCTTTCAGACACTCGACTAGCCAATCAGCCAGTTCACCCTCTTTGCCGCGCACCTGCTCAAATCTTTCCGCCATAGCTCCGACAGTGCCTGGGAGCAGGATATTGCCCTGGCAGGCATACCCCTCACCGATAATGTGTCCAGCCCAATGTTTGCATGCTGAACCGGTGAATGCGAAAGCTCGACCGTGCTGATCGACAACACCTATCTGACGGAACTCCCTCCCATCATCTTCTACCGTAAGCTTGTTAATCGTCTGTTCTGCTGAAGCCCCACGTTCTAAGAAATCCAAACCTTGTGGGCCGTAGGTCAAGTTGGCGCGAGCTTGCGTAGCGACCGCGCCTGCACCCGCTCGTGCCCACGAGACGACTCCCGCCACAGCCAGGAACTTGGATTGGACAGCAACCCCCCATTCTTCTCGTCCAGGGTCGTGGGCAACAATCGAGAAAGTTGCGATAGGCAGCATGGTTACCTCAATTTATTGATTAGTGCTTCAATTTTCTGATGATGGAAGACCTCGTGCCCGGAATAGCCCTCGAACCACTCCAGACCGTTCATCTCTTGCAACCCGCCCTGGTGGGTCAGTTCCAGATTTGCATCAACAGGCCAATTTTCAAAGTAGAGTTGGGTCTGCAATCTGGCACGGTGGAACCAGAACTCGATTACATCTTTTTGCAATACTTCATGGGGATTTTTCATTACATCGATCCTTCCTTGTTCTGGTATTCTCTGATATTTTCATTCTACTATATTCCGATATAATCTTTCCTAGTTTAGAATTAGTAGGACTACGCAGTTCGACGGAGAGACGCCTCGCTTCAAGTGCGTAACTCCTAATTAGTTTGAATTGGAGGATTGGTATGCGGTCTAATCATTACGACATCATTATTGTGGGTGGGGGTTCAGCTGGCTGTGTTTTGGCCAATCGCTTGAGCGAAGATGGAGAGCGCTCTGTTCTGGTTTTGGAAGCTGGGCGAAGAGACGCTTGGTGGGATTTATTCATTCAAATGCCAGCCGCGCTGACTTATCCGATTGGAAGCAAACATTACGACTGGTGTTATGAATCAGAACCGGAGCCCTTTATGCATAATCGGCGGATATACCAGGGTCGCGGGAAAATCTTGGGGGGATCCAGCAGCATTAATGGGATGATCTTTCAGAGAGGTAATCCACTGGATTATGAAAAATGGGCTGGAGATCCTGGAATGGAGGAGTGGGATTTTGCCCGCTGCCTGCCTTATTTCAAGCGTATGGAGAATTGCCTGGCATGCGGCGAGGATGATTTTCATGGGGGGGATGGTCCCCTGGTTCTCGAACGAGGTCCGGCTACGAATCCGCTCTTTAGCGCATTTTTTCAAGCTGTCCAACAGGCTGGATATGCCTTGACCGATGATGTAAATGGATATCGCCAGGAGGGTTTCAACGCCTTTGATCGCAATGTACACCGTGGGCGTCGGTTGAGCGCCTCACGGGCTTATTTGTACCCGGTCATGAACCGGCCAAATCTAGATGTAAAAACGCGTGCCTTTGTTACCAAAATTCTTTTTGAGGGTAAACGAGCAGTTGGGGTTGAAGTAGATCAAAAGGGCCAAACTCAAAAAGTGTTTGCTGGAGAAGTCATTCTCAGCGGGGGAGCGATCAATTCCCCCCAGCTTTTACAGCTTTCAGGAGTGGGCAATGCTGTAGAGCTCGAGGCTTTAGGTATCCAGGTTGTGCATGATCTACCTGGTGTTGGAGAGAACCTGCAAGATCATCTCGAAGTTTATTTGCAATATGCCTGTCTTCAGCCAGTGTCTGTATACCCTGCCCTGAGGTGGTACAACAAACCTTGGGTGGGTCTTCAGTGGATACTTTTCAAGAAGGGATCAGCCGCGACTAATCACTTTGAAGGTGGTGGATTTATACGCAGCAACGAAGATGTCGATTATCCCAATCTCATGTTCCACTTCTTACCTGTAGCCATTCGATATGATGGTACTTCTCCCAGCGGCGGTCATGGTTATCAAGTGCATATTGGACCTATGTATTCAGATGCCCGAGGTTCAGTGAAAATCAAATCGGCTGATCCCACGGTCTATCCAGCTTTGCGTTTCAATTATCTCTCCACCGATCAAGATCGCCGGGAATGGGTAGAGGCAATCCATTGTGCACGTAACATTTTAAACCAGCCTGCTTTTGATCCCTACAATGGTGGAGAAATCTCACCTGGCCCTTCGGTCGAAACAGATGAAGAAATACTACATTGGGTAGGTGAAGATGGCGAAACTGCGTATCACCCCTCCTGCACCTGCAAGATGGGCACCGACGAATTGTCCGTCGTTGATCCTGCGACCATGCGCGTGCGCGGCCTGGAAGGGTTGCGAGTGGTAGATTCATCTGTAATGCCTTATTTGACCAATGCCAATAACTATGCCCCCACGATGATGCTGGCAGAAAAAGCAGCTGATTTGATCCTGGAGAATGAGCCCCTAGTTGAACACGTTGATTTCTATCGACATAAGAATTCTTAACGATAGAATTTTCCCGGCATCCCTCTTTTACAACGCTAACCAAGATGTTGAGGAGAGTAATTCCTGGAATTGCTCGAAATATCGGCCAATATGCAGCCCATCCATCAAAGCATGGTGTCCTTGTACTGACAACGGCATCTTGAGCACTCCAGATTCATCCCGAACTTTTCCCCAGGCGATGCGCGGCACCGAGTCCACCGGGCTCAGGTGAATGGGATGCATCATGCTGGTGAACGATACCCAGGGCAGATTGGTGGTAAACAATAAGTCATCTTGGCCGGGTTCATCCTCTATGGAGGGATTTTCTTTGTAGTAAGCAATCGCTTCGCTGGCTCTCGTATGGAAATCAGCAAAATTCTCTGTGAAGGGTATGGTGCAGAAGCTAAATAACTCATCCTCGGTCAGGATAGTGATCGAAGGGTGTACCACCTCGTGCTCTACAACTATATCATCGCGGATGCGATGGCGAAATTCTGGGATGTTGTTGGCGACTTTGGCTACCAGATAGGTGATTGCTACGGTAAATGAAATTTCCGCCGACTTCATCGCTGGGAAGTAGTCTGTCACATCCACATCAGCGCATAAATTGACGTGGGGGTAATCGAAAGCATTGTAAATTTCGAAGTGTTTGCGCCGGGGCCAGGAATCCATATCAATATAGCGCATATCCTACTCCTGTTCTAGCCAACACCCTTGCGGGAAGCATAGATCGAACTTCCCAGCATGAGGAAATACATCACGCCCGTGATTCCCCAATAAAGGAATCCCAAATTCCACAGCATGCCCCACATCCCAATCACGGAGAGGAAGAAAAGCAGCAAGAAGGGGATCAATATCTCCAGACGGCGGGGTTGGCGAAATTCAATCTTCCAGATGATATCTAGAAATAAACTAATCACACAGAAAATTGTGTACAACAAGGGCATCAGCCAGAAGGAAAAACTAAATTGATGCTTGATCCCCACGATAACCATCATCAGGGCAGGAATGCCCATCACCAGCGCCAGGATGCCGAACAGCCCCGCGGGCTGTGGTCCGAGTTGAGGCCAGTGCACTCGGCCTAAAAACATCAGCATGGCGAACAAGTTTATAAGCACGGTGATGACGAAAATGTACAGTAGATATTGATCGATGTCCATCATTCTATCCAGGCTGGATCATTGCGATAAGTAGTGATCAGGGATTCTTTCTTCTCTTCATCCATCCACGAGGCGAGAATACCATTCAAGATTAGCTCGCGGATTTCGTTTTGTGAGAACCCTAGCTGCTCCACCAGCAACCGGTATTCCTCGGCCATGGAGTTATCAAACATCTTGGGATCATCGCTGTTGATGGTGACCATTAGGCCGCGCTCGAAGTAGCGTCTGACGGGATGTTCGTTGATAGATTTGACAACTCCGGTGCACACATTGGAAATGGGGCACATTTCGATAGGGATTTGGTGCTCCGCCAGATAATCGAGCAATGCGGAGTCTTCCTCTGCCCTTGTGCCATGGCCGATGCGTTCTACCTCGAGGCTGCGCAATGCCCCCCAAACGGATTCTGCCCCCGCGGCCTCGCCAGCGTGGGCACTGGTGTGAAAGCCAAACTTGCGCGCCTGCTCGTAAACCTCGTGGAAGGGCTCTGGCGGGTGATTCTGCTCCGAGCCGCCAATGCCCACGCCGATCACACCCATCTCTTTGACTTCAGCCACCTCTGCCAAAGTGATGGCGCCCTTTTCGGGGCCAAAGTCGCGCACCAGGTCAGCGACCAGGTTGATTTCAATCTCAGGGACGCGGTCAAATCCGACGCGTATCGCTTCTGTTAACTTCTGCGTGGTCAAACCGTGGCGATCAGTGAAATCTGGTGGGGAGTAGAAGGCTTCCACATAAAATATATTCTGATCAAGTAGATCGCGCGCCACAGCCTCGGCGAAGAAGGTGAAATCATCATACTCTCGTAGGAATTGGTTTTTCCAGACCCAGGTGTCGATGAAATGGGGAAAATCTTTGAATTTGAATTTTTGCAGCAAGGCTTCAAGTGTAGGAACTTCAGGATCGCCGCCATATTTGCCCACCAATTCCCATAAAGCGTCGTAGGGAATAGCCCCCTCGAGATGCAGGTGGAGTTCTACCTTGGGGACACGTTCGAACCAATTATTTGACATCATAACTCCCACACACGGATCTTCTTGTCCGCGGCGCCTACAGCCAACCACTTGCCATCGGGGGAGAACTCGATACCGTAGAGAGCTTTGGCACCAGCATCAATTTCTTGCTCCACTTTCCAGGTATCTGTTGACCACAAATATATTTTGCCTTCTGCTCCAGTGACCATGCGTTTCTCATCTGGGGAGAAATTCAATCCCTTGATGCCGTATTCTATAGTGTCTATGGATCGAATCACTTCCCAGGTATTAGTGTCCCAAAGCTTGATGGTTTGCTCATACCCAAATGAGATAAATTGCTTCCCACTATTGATGAAGCGCAAACCCCAGATGGCGGTTTGATGTCCGCTGAGTTCACCGATCTGTTCGCCATCGGGCAGCGACCAAAGTTTTATCTCGTCCCCGAGTCCACTGGTTGCCAAGATCTTTTTATCCGGCGAGAAGGCTATCGAAGCAAGATTCTTCTTGCTGGCACGAATGCCAACGAGCTGCTCTCCACTCAAATTCCAGACCACTGCGCGTCCGCCATACGAACCGCTGGCAACCCATTGGCCATCCTCTGAGAACTTCACTACAGAAACGGTTTTCTTGAGATCCTGAAGGGTATGCAATACTCTGCCTTCTGGGAATGCCCACAATTTGATCGTTTGATCGGTCGAGCTGCTGGCCAAAATTTTCCCATCGGGGGAGAGAGCCAGATCATTGACGCTGTGGGCATGGCCCTCGAAAGTGCTCTTGTGACCCCAATCGGGTACTGACCATAACTTAATCAGGTTATCCATCCCAGAAGAGATCAATATCTGGCTGTCGGCGGTAAATTGCATGCCGATCACATAATTTTCATGGGCTTGGAATACAATGGGTTCTTTCATACAAGTACCTCCAGCAAAATTATACTTCTCTCATCAGGACGACAAACTCTCGACCTGAATGCGTACCGATAAATCGTTGCACGGGTTTATAGCCAACTTTTTGGCATACGTTGAGCGCGCGCTGGTTGAATGCTGCTACAGTCGCCCGGAATGCCTTGGGGGTGCAATTTTTACGGGCAAATTCGAATGCCGATTCCATGATGGTGGCTCCTAATCCACGGCCGGTGAGATCAGGACGTAACCCGCCTCCCATATCGAGAGCATCTGCGCTGTAATCTCCGCCAGGGACTTGGGCATCCAGGCCAAAACATCGAAAAGCGATCAATTCGTCTGCATCCCCATCCCAGATGCTGAAATAGCGGAAATCAGGGTTCAATAGGAATTTAACGAATCCATCGATATTATTTGAATCTGGATTATAAATGTCATAAGGGGGTTCATAGTGCCAGGTCGCTATTTGCCGAGCTGCAACTTCATCCATCTTTTTGTAAAAATATCCGCTATACCGTTGCGCACTGCCAATTTCTAATCTTTCCATTGCTCTTTGAGTTCCTCGATACGCGTCAGATGGTGTTGGTCATGCTTGACGTGGAAAAGCAGTATATCGCAAATGCGCATAGGCTTTTCTAGCCGGGGATGCAGGGAAACTTTTCCGAACTCTTCTGGTTCTAGCGCATCAAGTTGCTCCATGTAAGCATCTCGATGCGCCCTGAATTCCCGCAGAATCCACCTGATATCTTTAGTATTGAAGTCGGCTTTGTCGGTGGGGTTATCTTCGAAGCGGGCTGGTCGCAGTGTTTCGGCGTTGTTTTTGTAATCTTCTAGACGATCTGTGAAGAGCGATTCTACCGTCAAGAAGTGGCCGACATTTTCTTGAATTGACCAGGAATCTCCGTCACGTCTGATGAGCATATCGGGAGAAAGAGACTCCACCAACCTCTCCAGATGAGATGGTGTTTGGCGTAGGAATTCCAAGAACTCAACATGTCTGGAAGTTGGGAAATCGAAACGGAATGATTTTTCGAGCCAATTTTCTTTGTGGGTCATGTTTTCTCCATTCAAACCTTTGAGGCCTCAAAGACCTCAAAGGTTTCAAAAAACATTTGAACACAAAAGCGGCTCCTTTTACATCTTCACAATGTGTTAAAGGAACCGCATTCTACTCAATTGCACGAAGCTAACCGGGAAAGATCATCCTTCTGGCACGCTCCCACAGAAACCTTCGGCGCAACCTGCTTTCATTGCTTTCGATGATCTCAGCCAGCTTTGGGTCATCGATATATTCGCGGATATTTTCTAAGGCAACCCACTTGCGTTTGCGCTGATTTTTCTCCTCCCAATTTTTCATCGCATAGGAAACCTTCATGAAATAGGTGTCAATTTCTTGAATAGCGCCATTCTTCGGCTCGAAGCGATAGAAGCCCTTGATGCGCGGGTTCAGTTCGCCTAGCACGCCTGCTTCTTCGAGCGCTTCAATGCGCGCTGATTCGGCTGGCCTGATATCCGCTTTGATCGTCCCTTTAGGGACAATCCATAGGGATTCTTTGATGGATTTGGTATCCTTGGTTTTTGGGGTAATTAGCAAGAATTGCAGAACATCGTTTTTAAAACGATAAGGAATCACCGCGGATTTTCGAACCGGGGGTGGTGGAGGAGCCGGAGCGGGTTTCTTTTTGGTAGACTTTTTCTTGTCTTTGGGCATTAAACGCTACTGTTTTGGGAAAGATTGCCTGCGTCGAGAGATTGTAGCACAGGGGGGATAGTGGGGCAACTTCATACAAAAAATGCCCCGTGAACTTGTATCAGCGGGGCACTTTCTTCCATGTTGTAATGGTTTTACTCACCCCAGTTGACCCCTTCTAATATCTCTTCTAGTGCAATTGTATGGCTGCAGCGTCCGCGTGTCTGGAAGAAGTCACAGTCACACTGCCACTGATTGTCCGAAAATTCTACGATGTGTGGGTTGTTCTTACCGTCAAAAGTGACTTTAAATGTGTTCACTTGAATACGATCTCGTTCTTCGTTGGCATATTGTTTTGCTTTTTTGATCTTACCAATCATCCCATAATCCATAGTAGTCTCCTAAAATGTTAGATTATCCTCCGGTGCTCATGCACCGGAGTGGTCAGAGAGCGTAAGGATTTGCGCTCTCTGACACAAAAAAAGCACGCAACTCGCGCGCGTGCTTTGTGGTCAATATTCAATTATTCCCTTTTCAACTGAAACTCGCATAATGAGCGGAACACCTCCGGGGGATTGTCTTCAGTATACGCCGAGTCGAACCCAAAGTCAACAGAACTTGTGGGCTAATTTGAGGTAAGCGAGTTTTAGTGGCTTTTGTGCTTTTTGCGATCTTCTCTGAATACCAGGCTAAGGGCAATGCTGACCAGGCTGGTGATGACGCCTCCCCAGAAAGCACTCCAGAAGTTGGCTACCTCGAACCCGATGCCGAATTTCGTCCCGATCACGCCGGCCAGATAGAAAAGCAAGGTGTTGATGAGCAGCGTGAACAAACCCAGGGTGAGGAAGATTAAGGGACAGGTGAGGAGCTTCAGCAGTGGACGCAAGAGGGCATTCAGCAGCCCAAAGATCAACGCCAATCCGAAGATGGCCATCCACTGTGTGCTTTGAGCCTCGATGCCGGGCACGACGTTGAGAGCGATATATAGGGCGATGGCATTGATTGCCCAACGAATAAAGAAACGGTTCATAGTTTTTACCTTTTTGAAATGAAGATCACGAATTGATACGAATACTGCGAATTACACGAATGATGATCAATTATCAGGTTATCACATTATACGAAATATTCGTCAATACGTTTCATCTGAGATCATCTTTTTCGCGTAATATGGTCAATTGCAACAAAAACGAAAGGTTTGTAGTTGCGCACGATAGTGCGCTCTGCGCTGAAGCGTACGAACATCAAACATTCAACTTAGGAGGCGTGCAAAAATAACTTCCCATTTTGAGACGGCTGAACTAATCGG
>CAZLNX010000237.1:0-9766 GCA_964560795.1 uncultured Anaerolineales bacterium
TGAGAAGCCAGATCTAAATGAATGAAGAGATTGTTCTATGAATATATTAGTTATACCATATTTCTTTTTTATTGTCAAGATATTTTCTTTAATAAACTTTGCTTTTTCATAGAAGGTAGGAAACTTTCTTTTGTTTCTGGTGTCCCAGACAAAAGTTTCGATTATCTTTCCTTCTTTTAATATTGTTGCTCCAGTGATGGAGGTGGAAATGTCAAGGCCTAGGGTTGTTTGCATACATTAACTCGAATAATTTCTTTAGGATGTTGTCTTTTTGCGCGACATCGTTTGTAAAGAACCAGTGCCACACTAAAGATGATTCTATCTGATTTAGTTCCTTTTTTATAGCAATAACTTTTTCTTCTGTCTGTTTTAGTTTTAATTCTGTGATCTCAGGTACTTCAATTCCAAGTTCCATGGCCACATCCGATAACGTCAATATATCGTTATTTTCTAGAGCTTCGCGAGCGCGGTCGAAGAGTTCGGCTTTTTTTGACTTCTCGTAACCATCTGGTAGGTCCCCCAATTTATCCGGGTGGATGTGCATAGCTATCTTCCGGAAAGTATTTTTAACTTCTGGGTCTGCTCTTTTTGCGGCCGAATCAGTATCTGGAAGGTCTTCTGTATTTGGGTTCGGCTCAAATGTTGTACCTTGTTCTGGTTCTGGGTTTTCCTCTGATGCCTCCTTGGTGTCGATATCAGTCTCTTCTGGGTTGTCAGGTTCTGCTGGCTGCTCTGGAAAGTATTTTTTATTAAACATGCTTTCTACTTCTCTGGATGCGCTGTTTAATATTTCTCTGGAAACTTTAAGTTCTGACTTGAGTGCTGTCAGTTTTACAGCCAAAAACTTCATCTTTTGTCTTTGAGCGTTCATTAGAAGTCCATCCGGAGCTTAAACAAGTATTCCTGAACTTCTGTCTTCTTTACTGGGTTAGCCAATGACGCTATGCCTATTAAGTTTTTGTTCTCGTCATATATCCCTATCTTTGAGATATAAGTCGTGTTCTCAAATGGTTCTTGATAACCTGCGTACTTTGATTTTGCTATATTGGCTATTAGCCCTCCAGACTCCGCATAAGAAGAACTACCAATAGATGATGTGACTTGGTTGTCGAATTCGACGAACGTAGGGTTGCTAGAGTAATTTAATTCTCCTTTGTTTGCATGTGCTAACATTGTCAACGTAGGTATCTTGTTGGTACCCTCCATCTTGATCATGTAAGATGGTACTGTTCCGATGTTGTGACCAGAAGTAGCAGTACCTGTACCTACTGTCTCTAACATACCTGATCCGAAGCTAAGCCAGTTTGGAAAACTAGTAGTGGAAGCATCGAAATATCTATCTTTCGAAGCGTTGTCTGCACTTAAATCCGAAGACGATGTCAATATGCAAATACCGTACTCATACATTACTATTCCCGCGACAGATCCCGAGTTTGCGCCATAAGTCTCAATCAATTCTCCGTTCTTTTTGGTATCTCTTAGTCTCGCCATGAGCGTACCGGTAATGTAATAGTCTAGCTGAACCGAACCTTTTCTTACTTTTGATCCATAGAATATTGATGGCACCTCAATTATGTTCGCGTCGGCAGAGTTGATGTTAGCAAAATTAAACTTGGTGCTAAGATAACCTCCCATCTCCATCGGGTTTTGAAGTGCTCGTAAAAATTTCTTGTTATCGTTTTCATAAGACTGCACGTAAATTCTGCTGACACTTGCAGACAACGGGTACGATCCAGTTATGGTATCGCCAAACTGAAATTGAGCGCTGTCTTGGAATTGGCTTGTGGTCACTGTCCTGAATGCTGTTCTTGCCCCATCTTTAGTTATAAACGGATATGCCAGGCCATCTGCAGGCTTGTTTACGTTTATCTCGTATAGAGAGACAAACCCTTGCGGTACATGATTGATTGTGTTGGAGAAGTCTCCGGTGACTGAAGATTCCCTATTGACGTAGGTTTTGCTGTTGTACACAAAAAATTCATACTCAGGATAGGTGACTATCGTGTTGTTGTAGATGTCATCCTTTTTGAATTTTTTGAATTGCATTTTAGTAGTCCAAGCGTACCCTCAAAGTAAGTTCGTTTGAAGGATCTTTGCGTAAAGGTTCAGAGAGCTTTGCTACTGCTAGCAATTCATTGTCTGCCGAATATAGACCTACGGTTGTAACGTACGCCTTTGGCGGTGCTAAGATGTTTTCATTCTTGACTCTGATCTTTGATCCGTTCAAGTATGTTGGGTTTGAGCTGTAGTTGAACTCGTTGTGGTTTGCTCTACAAAAGTAGATAGTAGAGTTTAGCTCGGTTGTATTGTTAAATGATATGTTGCTTATACGATGTCGGAAGCTATCAGCGAAGACATCGATAGATGAGCTATGTAATGTGTCATTAAAATTTGCTCCGGCTGCGGATGCACTCATGGTTGTACCAAAGGCGCCTAGGCGACACACTGAAGATGTAAGTACTGCTATTCCCGCTTGATAATATATCAATCCAACGTTAGTGGACCCACTCTTTAAGAGTCCGTACTCACCGGCAGGAGAATTAACCTTGTATGAAGTCTCTGCTCCAGTATCTGTAATATAGGTCACATCAGCAAATGGGGACGTGTACGACTCCGATCTACCCAAGTCCAACTTAAAGCTGCCCTTCTTAATCTCATCTTTAACCAGAAGTCTAGAGAAGTTTAAGAACACAGCATTATGAATCTTGGTGCCAGATGACAAATCACCATCTTGATCAAAAGGTCGTATTGCTCCGTTAGTGTCATATCCTACAAGTGTTTGCGCCATTTGATTGTAGATGTTAACTTTCTTGGCAGCTTGAGTAGCTGCAGATGATGAAAGACTTGGAGAGGTAGTGTCTGCTGTGTTGGTACTAAACCCACAAGTAACATCAAAGATATGATTTGCTGAAGAGCTTAAGTACGGGTAGTCATAAACAGACTGAAACATACCATGAGAATATGTCTTGATGTTTGCGTTTCTGTCATTTAGACCTGCATGCGCATAAGTACCTGAAACCAAAGTTCCGGTAATTGGAATAGCTTCATGAAGAAGCGTCCTTGTTGTTGTTCTATCTGAACTGCTAAAAGTTTTAAAAAACGTACCTGCTGACATATCTTTCTCCTAAATTAATTTGGTGTCCTGAGTATTCTAACTGGAATATCTATGGAATACCCTGATGTAACGCCCACGACGTTAACGATTGTGTCTATGTATTTGTAACTGGAAACCGTTGCGGCTGCTTTTCGTGGAAAATCCGCACTAGATGCAACGGCAGTACCTAACTCATCAAACAAAGCATCAGAGCTTTGCAATGAGGTCGACGTTCGTAAAAACAGTTTGAGTCTGTTTCCTAGCGGGCCGTCGAACATTTCTAAAGTAGTGTGTGTGTCGTCCGCTATCTGGGCGGCTGTGTAATTTCGAGACGTATCTACCGACGCGTCTGTTGATGAAACATAATAGGAAGCTATGGCATCATCATCGACAAATGAATTGGCCAGAGTTGGATATCCTTCTGTTCCCCTGTGAAGTCTCAATAGTCTATGGTCTAATCTAATCAAGAATGCAGTTTCAATGAGATCGGGAGATAAAGGTTGTCCTATATCTGGGTTTCCTCCCGTGTCTAAACCTTGGTCCACAAAGATGAACTTTGTTTTATCAGCGTTTGGTGCGGTGAATGGAAGTACACCTGTACTTTTATTAAAGTCTATTTTATTATCAGTATTAGTGTTTGCTGACAAGTAAAACCCTGCGCTTGCAGTATGGACTTGAGTGCTGTTAGCTGACTTATTGTTTAGTCTGAAAATCGGCATATAAAGTATATTGTTTCTGTTGATAGAAATAAGCTTTGTCTTCATTAGCGATGTATTGTTTGTAAAAGACTCCAAGATTGGTGTCTGCATGATTTCAAGATCTGCAAAGGCTGAACCGCTAGCGTGATTGCCATTGTAAGTCGTGTAATTTATCTCTTCATCACAAAAGGCGAACTTAACTATCTTGAACTCGCCTCGCGCCATTCTCTGGCGGCCGGCGTCCGTCAGAACAGCGTCTAAAATTATATCACCGGAATTATCTAAAAATGCCATATTCTCTTCCTTTAAATTGTTGTCTAAGAAAACTACTATTAAATAGTAATTTAAAACTAATAATTCTTTTTTTATTTAGCCCTCAACGATCCGGTAGCTCAATATCATCAGGTGCTTCGTTATTATAATTGTTTCCAGATACATTGACATTGACGCCAGTGGCGCGCACAACACCTTCAAAACCGGGTACGTTGGTAACGCCTGAATTGTTCAAATTGTTTGTTGGGCCACCGGCCATTCCGAGCCCCTGAATATCATCTTCTGAAACGTCATCTCCTATCTGTTCTTCTCCTTCTCCACCAGAACTACCGGAGTTTCCAGCTCTATCGTCGTCGGAGCCTCCTCCTGCCATTCCAACAGGGATCGAATCTTGACTTTGCCCAGAATATTCGCCGTCTCCTCCAGACAAGTTCCCAACACCGGCGGCGGCGCCAGTTGGGGAAACGTTGGAGGTTGAAGTACCTGCGCCGTCTAGAGCGTCGTTTAAGAAATCTGCCAATCCTTGTCCGGCATAATACTCGTCGGCCGAGTCTACACCTGTCATGTCAAGGAAACCTTCACCCAGCGCTTCTAACTCCAAGACCTCTCTTGCCTCAGCCATGCCAGGGGACTCAGGGTCGTATGGTGTTTGCGGATCCAATGGTAGTGGTTGTGCAGGCTCCGGACCTACTATTTCAGTCGGGTTAGTTACACTAACTCCGCCGTCGTTACCAATAGCGATGTCCAATTCTGTTGACCCACAAGGTGTATCTTCTGAGCTTGTAGGTGGATCTTGAGGCGCAATATCAATTATACTTTTTTCAAATTTTACATTTAGATCTATTTGGCGACCAGTTCTCTTGCTTTTAAGTCTAATCTTAAAATCCCTCCCCCAAACTGAATCTTCTTCTGATAATTCACCAAATACAATATCGTCCCTAGAAGGAACACTCATTGCAAAACTTCTAGAATCCAAATCGGGAATGTTCTCCGAAAACGTTACTGCTCTCTGTTGAAATGATGGCTCTATCTTCAATGCTCTCTCGAATGTCAATGTAGGCTTTGTCTCATGTAGTGGTACCATCTCGTATTGTTTTATATCCAAGAATATACCATTGACATAACTGTTAACCTTAACTTTGTAGACTTCCGTTGGGTTAGAGATTCCTACCTTGTCAATAGCTCTGAATGCATAAAAATATTCTTTATTTGGTTCGAACTGCTCGTCATTAAAAATTAAAGCCCTTGATGAGACATCGACAGTTTTCACATAATCTGAATTGATAAAATCCTGATATGTCTCTGGGGCGGTGGATAATCTCATTATCTGAAACTTTTCTGGAAGTGAATCTGTCTGATACTGTATTATTCTATCTTCTCTAGCTTGCTGTGCTTCCAGCATTGAATCTATTATTGCTTGGTCTGACGGAAAAATACTTGTCGGTATCTCTTGTTTTTCTCCGAAATTAGATTGTATAAGCATTTGCATGGCACTGTCCTCACCTTGTAAAGGTATAAAAGACACTTGTGGTGCCATTGGGGGTTTTTCAATAATGCTTACGACCTTCTGGAAAAATGGCGCCTCTATAATTTTTATGTTTGGTAAAACTTCAACCCTGTATCTAGAAAATACCTTATCTTCCGTTATTGACCAAGGTGGGTTTAACTCGGGGATGTAAGTGTACTTAGATCCAATCACCAAATTTAAACTGTGTATTCTGTAAACATATGTTTTTCCGGGATTAACCTGCGTATCAACAAAGTCTATAGTCAAAACCTTATCACTGTCCATTACATAAAAGTTCTGAATTGGCGCCGGATTCATTTCTCCGTCTACCACTTCGTGTTTAGCGATTCTGTAGCCTACAATTTCTGAGAAAGATTTTCTTCCGTCAAAGATGCTTTTTAGAGACCTTATGTTTCTGGGCGTCAAAACTTGCTGCTCTAGATTGTTCATAAACAGTTGTGATCTTATGGTGTCAGTAAATCGAAGCAACTCTGCATTGTTCCAGTATTCATATTTCAGAGGATAACTGCTGTGGTTTATACCTTCAAAGAAACTTATACCGCGGTCTTTGATCGTTGATATTAAATATTTGAACGGATCTATCGTAGTGCGCGAGTCCGTACTCAAGAGGGCACGGTCGTTTTCTAGGGCCACATCGTTCGTTGAGGATGTAAACCTAAACTCATCCTCAACTTGAGAATATTGTAGGGGCTGTGTATATCTACTTGACGCCAATTCTAAGATATACTTATCCATCTGGAACTCATCTAGGAGAGTGGCTATCTTTCCTCCTTGTTGTGTCATTATAGATATTTCCACATATTGGTTGAAATATCTTTTAAGTGACTCATTGGCAGTTTTCATTTCAGCGACTGAATCGCTAGTAAATTTTTGTATTCGATCGTCGACGTCGCATGTTTCATGTACATTTCTGTTTGCTCTAAAGTAGGCTCGATATAATCCTGGCAACTCTGTCTCTGGTATATGTGGCTTCTCTTCATAATAGCCAACTTGCGATGAGATGGACACGGAGGTGGCGTCTGCAATTTCGATATTGTCCAGTTCGGATGAGTAAAATGGTTGTGCCGCGGCGAAGACAGTATCAGACATATACGGATACATTGTTGTGTTAAGTTGTTCATCAACAATTGCCGCCGGCGCCATTTGAGCTAGCGCTGAGGCTGCACCCGTGTTTGACCAACCAATTCCTGCGGGGAAAGATATATCCATAAAACTGTTCCAACTCTTTCCGGTTTCAGAGTACTCTTCTCTATTTATCTCGTAACTCAATACAGGTCCGTTGGACATCTCGTCTTGCAAAAAGATTTCTTTGGCGCCGTTCCAGGCCCAGATCTTGTTAAAGTAAAGCCTTATCTTGTCCGTTGTGGCATATACTTCGCCAAAGTCGCCAGCTAGAGCCGGGGGCGAAGAAGACATGTCCAAAAACAATTGCTTATTAAACACATTGACTTCTCTGTTGGCAGCGCGGATTTCATCGTCTACCACATCTAATGGGGCGAGAAATGGCGGCAACTGTATCGTTGCAACTTCTGGATTTGCAGGTGTTTCACCTCCGGTACCTTGTGGGTCCTCTGGTATAGTAGGTAATTCCTCACAAGGATCTACTACTGCGGCGGCTTCAGTGTTGTTTGGATCTGTGTTTTCGTTGTTGTCAATTGACATTCATTTAATCCTCTTCAATAAATAGTATCTCACTCTTAGTCTTTGTTACAAGTTATATGTGTTAGTTCCCATGCTTCCTGCACCAGCTGTTGGTAATGAAGTTTGTGTTGGCATCTTGAGTGCTTTTGACAGTTCTTCGGTTGAAACCTCGGCTGTTGTATTGACTGCCTTGTATGATTCTCCGGACGACTTGGCGCCGGTGGATGCGACCTTGACCTTTACTTTTTTACCTTTGTGTTTTCCTAAGTTTTCTTTAGTCACCTCTACATATTCTGCCTGTGCAGATTTTCCAACCTTCATCAAGAGTTTTGATTTCTTTTGCTTAAAGAAGTCTGGGGTTTCTGACTTTGAGTTTGGCTGAAGTGCTTTTGTTATCTTCTCTTCCAACTTCTCATAAATACTCTTCTCTGAATATTTGTTTAACTCTTTCTTGTTAAGTTCGTTGTTTTTATCAAAATCCTTTCTTACATCAAAAGAATCAGAGCCTGCGGTGATGGCCTTCTCATTTAATTCAGTTAAGCCAGTTTTATCTTCCGGAGACTTGAATGGGCTCATGCTCGTATTAACGTCTCCCGGAAATTGTTTAAAAGGGGCCCGGGCAGGATCCATATGACTCATCCCAGACATACCATGTGTAGGTATTGAGGTCAAGACATTCTCGGTCAGATCCTTAATCTGTTGTTCCGTGTCTTCTATCGGAGTCCTTACGATGTTGTCCAACCTTGACGTCCAACGCATGTGGTCATATTCTGATTGTCGGGCCCAGTCATTAGCATTGAAAACCTCTATAACGTTATCATTTGTGCGCGCATATTGTACGCTGGTCGGTGCTGCCCAAAGGCCCGTCTCAGAGAAGGCGTTGTCTTCTGGGGCTGTGAGGGAAGATGCATCCAACATCTGTATTCTCTCTAAGCGCATCTCTAGCAACTCGGATAGCCCATAAGATACAAACAAATCTCCTGGGACGTACGCTTCTGTGTGTCCGGGGATTCTTCTGGAAAACTCTATTGAATTGCTTCTTGTGTTTGTTGGTGAGACGTTTCCTAACTTAACAAAAGACTGAACAGTTACAGAGGTGTCTTCTCCTGCGACCTGCAAAACATTATCCTTCTTTAGCATCTCTTCATAAGTTCTTATAAGGTCTTGACAATGATCAGCAAACCGGTTAGCTGTGGCGATATCACCAGACGCTGGTGCGATTGATGTTTTCAATTCGTTCCTTAGCGCTTGCCTGTTTCGATACGCCAAGTTACCTAACAATCCATGCATTGATACAAACTGGTTTATTAGTGCTGTGATTCCGGTGCCATATTCGTTAGACGCCCTTCTTATGAATTCGTCTGTGTATGTGGTCGTTGCAAACTTCAAATTACTTGGTGCTTCGAAAAGAAACTTTTGATATTCTTTAAGCGCAAATCTCAATTGAGCAACCTTCTTTATAACGATGTTCTTGATACTATCATCTATTGATATGTCCAGCCTATATGCATACTTTCCGAAATTCACGTTCTCTGCCAAGTCCCAATCGCGGACCTTAAACCTTCTCGTCCCTTCTTCGTTCGACTCAAGCTCCTGAAATATGTATCGACCTCTATCATCCGTCACTGGGGTAACAAGTTGCAAGTTGCCTTCTTGAGATGAGACTGCTATAGTTTTATCAATTTCGTCCGTATCGTATGTATCATAGTCTGCTGTACAAACAGGATTGTTGCTTCTAGGGGAATTCGAAAGCCTGTATCTACTAATTGAAATCCTCTTTATTTTTGCCATATTCAATATTTGTTGCTTAGTGTACCCGAACTGCTCTTCCATTCTTTTTATAAAGAGTGGAAACTTAGACTTGATTTTAATTAACTTCTCATAATTAACCTCAAACTCTAACTCATGAGTTGTTCCATTTTGGTAAACATTCAGAGAATGCTCTGCGTTATATACAACATCAAAAGGAGTATGATTGTTTTGATTTTCAAACGTCTTAGATATCAAATCCTGCTGGAATTCTGGATCGTATATCTTTATAAGAGTGTCTGGGCTATATCCGTTATCCGCTTCAAATACTGCGTCATACGTGCTCTTAGTTTGAACCCATGGAGAGTTGTAATTATTTTCTAGAGCGTCCATTTCTTCGGCGGCGCCGTTGTACTCAGAGATAAAGAATCGGTCATCGAAAAGAAAATTGGCAACAACTTTAGAATACTGTATTGATTTAGTCTGCAGCCTCCTGGCGTTAGTCAACATGTGTGGTGCAGCGGGGCCCTCCATCCAACCAATGTACCCATCAGGACCGGGATTGTCTGTTCCGTGATAGTGATATGATCCGTTAAATGGGGTTCCGTCCATAAAGGTTAATATGTCAATAGAGTCTGGCACTCTAAGTTCATCTTCTTCTTTTTCTAGAATCAGGTCCTGTTTGAAGTTTCCTCCAATTTCCAAAAGTTTTAATATACTATATTCCATTGCGGACAAGTTAAAGTCGCGCTCCAATCTGGCAACATCCAAGTGGGAAAACGA
>CAZLNX010000238.1:0-1556 GCA_964560795.1 uncultured Anaerolineales bacterium
ATGCCATCACAGGTGATGGCTTAGTAGTTACTTATCAAGAAAGAACAAGCATGAGTACACAATATTTAACCAAAGCAGGCAAAGAAGAGCTCAAACAAGAACTTGAAAATCTCAAGGGTCCTGTACGACTAGAAATTGCCAAACGTTTGAAAAGCGCCATTGAAATGGGTGATCTTTCAGAAAATGCTGAATATATCGCCACAAAAGAGGAACAAGGCTTCATCGAGGGCCGCATCCAAGAGATCGCGTATATTCTGAGCGAAGCGATCCTTATCGAAGAGAACAACGGGAATAACGATATGGTTACCGTTGGCGCGAAGATCACCATCCAGGAGGAAGATTTCCCCGAAGAGATCTATCACCTGGTTGGCAGCAAAGAGGCTGATCCGGGCAACGGGCGTATCTCCAATGAATCCCCTATTGGGCAGGCATTAATAGGGAAAAAAGTTGGGGACGAGGTCAATGTTGAAACCCCGGGTGGCACGCTAAATTTCATTATCCTGAAAATCGAGTAGAAAAGCCAAAGTTCAATATATCCCCAAAAGAAAACCCCCGGCTGATCAATTTCTTAGCCGGGGGTCAGTTTTTGCTATAGCTTTTGCCAGATCGCTAATTCGAGCGTCAGGCGTTCAAAATGACTCTGAGGGGGGGTTGGTCCGCTGCCATAGGCCATATCTACAACCCGGGCGACCAGCCGCAAAGTCGCGGTCTCGAGGATCATCTCCGCCCCAGGCTCGGCCTGGAAGGGTTCGCCCTTTGTTTGCAGCCGATCTCGCAAAGTGCTGTCCTCATAGGCATGTTTGCTCATGAGCACTTTGGTGACAGTTTGAATATCATTCTTATCAAAGAGCCACACTTCGTAAGCGGCAACTTTCTTGGGCTCTCCAACTCCAATTGATTCTGAAATCCCAACACCACACTCGCCAAGGAATTCTCCTGATGGGGAATCGATGCTAAAGGAGTCATCGAAAAGGTCATCTCCCAGCATGTAGGTAGTCATGAATTGCGACATCGGGGGCATTTCGCCGCGTGCCGCGAAATCCGTTGGCTCTGCCTGTCGAGTATATTCTTGGGCCTGCGCTACGGGAGAGTCTATATCATCTCCCGTGGGTTGGCGGCGGAAAAGGAATAAATACGCAGTCACTGCCACTGCCAGAATGGCTACAACCCCGCACATAACTAAGATGAGTGTTGTCCTTGAGAGCCCGCCTTCCGCTTCATCCGCTGGCGTATCGACGGGTGTAGACATGATATCTCCCTCGGTTACGGGAATCTCGGCGGACGTTTGTCCAACTATCTGGCGGAAGTTCTGAATCGGCGTTGGATCACGGTTAGGGTCTGCCTCAACTTCAGCAAGCAATTGTGCAGCTTTATCACCCAGATTGTTCCATCGATTTTGGGCTTTGTCGGCGTCGGGTATAAGGGTATACGAATCGACCATCATACCCACGTAATCCTTCTGCCAGGAGGCTTCTAAATCAACTGGTGCGGCATCCGTCCAAGTCACTGGCCAAATCCCCCAACCGATGACAATCCATCCGATGAGAAGGCCCACT
>CAZLNX010000238.1:1719-9758 GCA_964560795.1 uncultured Anaerolineales bacterium
AAATGTTCTTTTATTGTAGACCAGACCTTGAAAACACGCAATCCCTTAGTTATGTTGCAAGCCTTATGCCAATTCGGTGACGGTATCATCAGGGATCACATCGTCACGCAAAAATTGTTCGTCACAACTTATACAGAGGACATGATTCTTATTCTCAGAGACTAATAATCCACCGCACTTGGGGCACGGAACGCGAATAGGCAATTTCCAAGATGAGAATTCACATTCAGGGTAATTGGTACAGCCATAGAATACGCGGCCTTTGCGGGTTTTGCGGATAACTAATTCTCCGTCATCATCGGGACATTTGACTCCGATCTTTTCCAGCCAGGGCTCGGTATGGCGACATGTGGGGAAATTGCTGCACCCAATAAATTTCCCATGGCGTCCCCAACGAATCACCAGATCATTGCTGCATTTTGGACAATCGCGTCCAATGGGTTCTGGGCCAGAGTTGACTTCGGGCATCTTCTCGATAGCCAGCTCTAACTGTTTTTCAAAAGGTCCATAGAAATCTCGGACAATTTCAACCCAACTCTTCGTACCGGCAGCAACCTTATCTAAATCTTTTTCCATCCCAGCCGTGAAATTGACATCAACGATATCGGGGAAATGCTCCACCAAGAGGTCATTGACCAGGGTTCCCGTTTCAGTGGGAAACAAGCGCCGCTTTTCGCGAGTTATGTAGCCGCGATTCTGCAGCGTCGATAGGATAGGTGCATAGGTCGACGGACGTCCAATACCATTCTCTTCTAAACCCTTGACCAGGGATGCATCCGAAAAGCGTGGCGGGGGCTGCGTGAAGTGCTGCCCGGGGATCAATCGGATCAATTTCATCAATTGCCCCACTGTGAGGTCCGTGGGTACAGGCGCTTCTTCATCACCGTTCTTACTCATATCTTTATAGACAACCAGGAAACCTGGGAATTGGATCGTTGAACCGGTAGCTCGCAGGAGATATTTGCGTTCAACTTCCGTACCTTCGATCTCAACAGAAATTGTGTCATAAACCGCTGATGACATCTGCGATGCGACAAAGCGCTGCCAGATCAATTGATATAAGCGGTACTGATCTCGGGAAAGAAACTCTTTGAGCGATTTTGGTGTACGCATAACCGAAGTTGGTCGTACTGCTTCATGAGCTTCCTGCGCCCCACGTGCCTTCGTTTTATATTTGGGTGGGGATTCAGGCACATAGTTTTCGCCATATTTATCAACAATGAAGTTTCGGGCTTCATTTTGTGCAATCTCAGAGATGTTGGTCGAATCAGTACGCATATAAGTGATCAGACCCGTCTGGCCACCGTTGCCAACATCAACACCTTCATAAAGCTGCTGCGCGATGCGCATCGTCCGCCGAGCTGTGAATCTCAACCGGCGAGAGGCGGACTGCTGCATCGTGCTGGTAGTAAATGGCGCCTGTGGTTTGCGTTTTCGTGTGCCCTTTTTGGCTTTGCTAACCGTGTATTTGGCCTTCTCCATATCAACCAAAAGGGGCGTAACATCTTCCTCTTTCGAAAGCACAGGCTTTTCCCCATCAACACGCACCAACTTGGCAATGAATTTCTGTTTATCGCCATTGGGCGAAAACTCCGCACTGATTGTCCAATATTCTTCGGGGACAAAAGAATCAATTTCGCGCTCGCGCTCGACGATCAGACGCAAGGCAACCGATTGCACCCTGCCAGCCGAAAGCCGTCCACGCACCTTCTTCCATAATATGGGGCTGATGCTGTAGCCTACCAGGCGATCCAAAATACGCCGCCCCTGCTGGGCATTGATCAAATCCATATCCAGAGGCCGGGTATGGGCAAAGGCATCTTCAATCGCAGGTCGGGTGATCTCATGGAAGACTACTCTTCGTGTACGCTCAGGTTCGATCTCGGCAGACTCCATTAGATGCCAGGCAATTGCCTCGCCCTCTCGATCGAGGTCAGTAGCCAGATAGACTTCTTCTGCTTTCGCCGCTTCAGCCTTGAGCTTCTTGACCACATCACGCTTTTCATTAGGAACGCGATATTTGGGTTGAAAATCATTTTCAACGTCAACCGACAATTGAGAGCGCAGCAAATCTCTGACGTGGCCAACTGAAGCCTCTACTTTATAGCCTTTTCCCAAAAAGCGACCCACGGTTCTGGCTTTTGCCGGCGACTCAACAATAACCAATTTTCCGGAACGTTTAATCTCCTTCTTCTTTCGGGCACGCTTAACAACTTCAGGCGGCTCTAAACCTTCGTGAGCATCGGTACGCCCCATACGGTACATACCTGTATCACAAACTGGGCAACTGCCGCGTGTCGCGGGAGTACCAGTTGCTGTGAACACAGCCTGGGCATCTTTGATCTCACGTTTCTCTTTACACTTTACACAATACGCTTCCATTCGAATACTCCACTACAAATAATTGCCGCCAGAATCTCTCAATTGCTGCACTACCTGACGCACTTTCTGCGCCTGATCTTTCTTACAAATCATTACCACGTCGCCGGTATCAACAACGACCAAATCTTCCACGCCAATGGTCACTACCAACCGCTGAGATGATTTCTTATACACCAATGTATCACTTGTTTCCAGGGAGATTGTCTCTTCACCTAGAACAATATTGCCATGCTCATCGGCTGGGAGCACATCGAAAAGCGCCTCCCAACTGCCAACGTCGTTCCAGCCCAACCCCTCCGCGGGAATGACAACCACATCATGGGCGTTTTCCATTATGCCATAGTCGATCGTCTCCGGTTGGATTTGCGGCCAAACCCGCTGGATCACGGACTCCCTTTGGGGTTGGTTCCAGGAACCTGAGATTTGACTAAGCTTCGAGGCTAGATCTGGCATTTGACGCTCGAATTCTTCCAAAATGCGTGCGACTTGCCACACAAACATCCCCGAATTCCAGGCATATTCGTCGCTTTCAAGCATTGTAAGAGCACGACTCTCATCTGGTTTCTCTACAAATTGTCGCACCTGGTATACATCCAAATCACGATACGATCCAACCCATTCACCCTGATGGACATAGCCATATCCGGTAGATGGGAATGTAGGTTTGATACCCAATGTCACCAGGTGTTCTTGTTGCGCGGCATCATAGGCGGAAAGCAGCAAGCGCTGGAAGTGGTCGATGTTTTTAAAGATATGATCCGCTGTCAGCACGGCCATAACCGCCTCGGGGTCGCGCTGCTGCAAGACACTCGCAGCCAACCCCACAACAGAGGCCGTACCTCGCGGCAGTGGCTCGATCAGATAGTTCTCGCTTGGGATCTGCGGAGACTGTTGCTGCAATAATTCAGCCTGCTCTGCTACAGTGACCACATAGATCTGCTCTGGCGAAAAGACACCGTCAAGCCTATCAACAGCAATTTGAAAAAGCGAACGATCGCCTACTAAAGGCAACATCTGCTTTGGGCTGGCTTTGCGAGAGAGCGGCCATAATCGCGTCCCGCCGCCTCCTGCCATAATAACAGCATAGTAATTATCGATCATAATTTCATTTAATTAAGTTGGCACACAAAGACACACACTTGTATACGTACCTACTCACTTTCTACATCATAACTGGTACTCGGTTCACGCACAGCA
This sequence comes from uncultured Anaerolineales bacterium, assembly GCA_964560795.1. Taxonomy (GTDB): domain Bacteria; phylum Chloroflexota; class Anaerolineae; order Anaerolineales; family UBA11858; genus NIOZ-UU35. The sequence continues at coordinate 5,299 of CAZLNX010000238.1, forward strand.
TAATAGCGCATACCACTCACTTGCCGAATCATACCCTTCAATTCCATCATCGAGAGGGCAGCAGTGACCTTTTCAATAGGCAAATCCACTTGAGCGCGAATTTCATCCACATGTAGAGGCTCGTGACCCAAAATCTCAAAAAGACGCGCTTCTGTCGCGTCGGAGGGCAACACAACTCGCGCCTCTCGATGCTCTGAAATCAAGGACAGTTCCAGGATTTCAAGGATCTCCTTAGGGTCCAGGAGTGGGTGAGCGCCTTGTTGAATCAGTCGATTCGGGCCTTTACTCTGCGGAGACAGCACATTCCCTGGAACGGCAAACACTTCTCGGCTCTGTTCAACGGCGAAGTTGGCTGTGATTAGCGCACCGCTTTTTACTCCTGCCTCCACAACCACCGTCGCCATAGATAATCCAGAAATGATGCGATTGCGAGGCGGGAAATTACGCGCATCCGGCGGAGTCCCCAATGGATAGTCACTGATCAAAGCACCATTCGCGATCACTTCTTCGGTTAGTTGGCGGTGCTCTGGAGGGTAAATGCGATCCACACCGCAACCAAGCACGGCCAGGGTACGTCCGCCTGCATCAATGGCTGACTTATGGGCAATGGCATCTACTCCTCGGGCCAGACCGCTGACCACGGTTACTCCGCTAGCAGCCAGGGTGCGTGCAATCTGTTCAGCAACTTGACGACCGTACGCCGTTATGCGCCGCGTCCCGACAATGGCTACAGCCCATTCATCATCTGGCTGGTATTCTCCACGCAGATAAAGGACTGGGGGTGCATTATTGCACTCTGCTAGACGGCTGGGATAATGATCGTCTTGCCAAGTCAGCACATTAACTTCGTGTGATTGAATGCCTTCCCAAACCTTGTCTAAGGAGACATCTGCTCTTAATTTGATAATGTTCCCAACGATCGTGTTGCTCAACCCAACTGCCCGTAATTCTTGCTCTGAAGCATTCCAGGCTGCTCGGAGATCACCAAATGCATCTAGAATGGCGCGGAAACGTACCGCGCCAACTCCTTTGACGAGATTGAATCCAACCCAATACTTGCGAAAGTCGTCCAAACCAGTCCCCACACTAATTCGATTCCCGAAAAATAATTATCTATTCGCTACGTCAAGCTTCCAAAGCGTGCATCAGAATACCATACCGTTTTTGAATATGTCAAGACAAATTCTAGTTATCAGCGGGCGGTAGACAGTTTTCAGTAGCTTAAGTGCACCTGGCAACAATATTCGGCGTTGCTTCGCTGATGAGTAGTGATCAGCTTTGTTTTACTTCTCGGGCAGCAACCCGGGCATCAGGCGCACGCGCATCTCGCCACGTTTTATATTCACATCTAGAACTACAGTTTCAATATCTGGTAGCAACAGTTCGCTCCCATCTTCTGATATTACAAGAAAAACATCATTGGCACCGCCAGTTTCAATGATTTTCTCCACTGTTCCTAACAATGCGTCATCATCATCCTGAATAACATTCAGTCCCAGTAATTGATGTTGGTATATCTCGCCATCTTCTAAAGGGGGCAAATTGTGAACAGATACCGAAACCAATTGGTTTCGAAAAATCCCTGCGCTCTCTCGGTCATTATAACCTTCGAACGCGACCAACACATCTTTACCATGCCAGTGCAGTGCCCGTACCTTGATGAGTTGGTGATCATCACCAACACAAAGTTCAATACCCGGTACTAAGCGCTCTGGGAAATCCGTCCACACCGACATGAGCACATCCCCTCGCAAACCATGGGGTCGGCGAAGTTTTCCAACAACTAAGAACTCAGGCTCGCCGTGTGAGGGCGAGCCTGAGTTACTTTCAGGGGAATATAGAATCTGTGCTCGGATCATTGCGGGTCGTCGATATCGAGCGAAGCGTTCTTGCCTTCTTGGGCAGCGGCGACACGCAGCAATTGCCGAATGGCATTCGCCACACGCCCCCCTTTACCAATCACTCGCCCCATATCTTCCTTCGCCACGCGTAGATTTAAATACACCTTAGAGCCATGACCTCGTTGATCCACACGAACTTCCATAGGATCATTGACCAGTGAACGTGCGATATATTCAACTAAATCCTTCAAGATTCACCTCCCAGGTGACTGTTCCGCATGAGAAACAAAGATCCCGAATAACGAAAATCGGGGGAATTATTCTTTGGGTTCCTCGGCAGCTTCTTCCGCCTCCTCGGCGTCTTCGGTTTCCTCAGACTCTTCAGCAGCGGGCTCTTCGGCTTCTTCTTCAACGACCTCAGGCTCTTCGGTCTCTGCCTGGTCGGCAGCTTCTGCTTCGGGAGCTTCTTCTGCCTCAGTTTCTTCGGCATCTTCGGCCTCAACCTCGGCAATAGGAGCATCTTCGACGGCATCTTCGGCCTCAGCAGCTTCTTCAGCTTTTGCGGGTTTTTCCGCTTTCTTAGCCTGACCGGCCAAGTCATCGCGGCGAGTCCTGGGATCAACATTGCGAGCTTCTTCTGCCGCAGCGGCTTCTTCCACCAACTTGGCAACATCCTCGCCATCTTTGAATCGCTGATAGCGATCCCACAAACCGACCTGGTCGAATAACCGACGAACGGCATCCGAAGGCTGAGCACCAACGCTCAACCAGTGGTAAACACGGTCCTCGGTAAAGTTAATCGTTGAGGGTTCCGTGCGGGGATTGTAGAATCCCAAAACTTCGAGAAAACGCCCATCGCGGGGGCTTTCCTTGTCAGCTGCCACAACTCGGTAGCTGGGTTGCTTTTTCGCACCAACACGGCGCAATCGTATACGAACCATTGATCTGTCTCCTTCAATTACAGATATCTAATTTATTATTCTTCATTCAAACGAACACAATAGAGGGGGTGCGCTGAAGGGGTGCGCCTACTGCTCCGTTAGAACGATTTTATCCGAACAAACCTGAAAGCCCGCGCATACCAGATTTCTTCATTCTTTTCATCAGGTTGCGTGCTTCCTGGTATTGTTTGATCAGTTGGTTGACATCTCGAACCTGTGTACCAGATCCGCCGGCAATGCGTCGCCTGCGGCTGGCATTCAAGATTTTTGGCCGCTGTTTTTCTTCGACCGTCATTGAACTGAGAATTGCTTCTGTTTTCTTGAATTGATTCTCAGCTTCATGAGGGTCAATGGCATTCGCCATCTGTCCCATCCCGCCAGGCATCATATCCAGGAGCTGTCCGATAGGTCCCATCTTGCGGACCTGGCTCAATTGCTCGGCAAAGTCTTCCAGGGTGAACTCCCCAGAGAGCATGCGTTTTGCTTGCTGCTCAGCGACTTCGACATCCAGAGATGACTCAGCTTTCTCGATCAAGCCGATCATATCGCCCATCCCCAAAATTCGGGATGACAAGCGACCAGGATCATAAACCTCTAAGGCATCAAGGCCTTCACCCGTGCCTAAGAACTTGATCGGTACGCCGGTTACCGAGCGAATTGAGATCGCTGCACCACCGCGGGCATCGCCATCCATCTTTGAGAGGATCAATCCCGTCAGCGGAACCGCATCACGGAAACCTTCGGCGATATTGACAGCCTCTTGACCGATCATGGCATCAACCACCAGCAGAACTTCAGCTAGTTCGACTTGCTGGTTGATGGCTTGAAGCTCGGCCATAAGTTGATTATCAAGCTGCGAACGACCTGCGGTATCCAGAATAGCAACACTGAAACCACCTCGCTGCGCCTTAGCATGGGCACGCTTGACGATCTCAGGGGGCGCAATGCCAGGCTCGGAGAAAACATCTGCACCCAGGCGCTGGCCAAGGGTCTGCAACTGCTGCACAGCCGCGGGACGGTAAGGGTCCGCGGCGACCAGCAGGACGCGCTCTCCCTGACTACGCAGGATGCGAGCCAACTTGCCTGCAGCCGTGGTCTTACCCGACCCTTGCAAACCAGCTAGCATTATCAAACGTGGCTTGGAGCCACGAAGATCCAAAGGTACTGGCTCTCCGAGAGTCGCGATCAACTCATCATTGACAATCTTGATCACCTGCTGCCCAGGGTTTAGGGCGCGCGAGACTTCATGTCCTACGGCTCGCTCCCGGACACGGGCAACAAAATCTTTGGTAACTTTGTAATGTACGTCAGCTTCCAACAAGGCCATGCGTACTTCACGCATGGCCGCGTCGACATCGCGCTCAGAAAGTTTGCCGCGGCGACGCAGCTTGTCGAAAACACCGTTCAGGCGTTGTGTCAGGTTCTCAAACATAAGACGTCAAAAGAGCGGCTGGCATCCAGAGAACGGGCCAGCCGCGAAGTTGGATTTTAGCTTGGATGAGATGATTGGTCAAGGGAATCGCGTTCATTAATCTTAAATGTACTGAACGCGTATCATTGCCCGCCAAACTCTGATATGGTAAAATCCAGGCCGCTTGGGAGGGGTCCCCTCGACCCAAAACCTGGAGGGATGGCCGAGTGGACGAAGGCGCCGGTCTTGAAAACCGGTATAGAGCAA
>CAZLNX010000239.1:0-9708 GCA_964560795.1 uncultured Anaerolineales bacterium
GCTTTCGATATTGCCACCTTGTCATCCTCACATGGGGAAGCCTTTCCGAATGTGGTTGCGGAAGCAATGGCCTGCGAGACGCCCTGCGTGGTAGCAGATTCAGGAGACGCGGGTGTAATAGTCGGAGACACAGGCTTCCTTGTTCCTACGAAAAGCCCCGAGGTTTTGGCTGGCGTATGGCAGCAAATATTATCCCTCAGTGCTGAAGAGCAGCGTAGCCTGGGAAAAGCAGCCCGTTTGCGCATAGAAAAGAACTACCAACTCTCAAGCGCAATACAGCACTATGAAAATTTATATCTATCACTTGCGTAGCATGAGAGAATATTTATATCAACAATGAAATCTACGGTTTTGTTTGTTTCAAATTGGGATTGGGTGTTGCATAATTTTCGTTTGCCATTGGCGCGTGCACTGATGGAAAACGGACTGGATGTGATTTTGCTGTGCCCAGAGGGGAAATATTCAGGCAAGTTTGAGGGAATGGGTTTCCAATGGCAAAATTGGAAACTGAATCGCCGCAGCACAAATCCATGGCATGAATTGATGGCGATATTTGATCTCATATCTATCTATCGACGACTTCGTCCCCAGGTGGTTCATCATTTCACCATAAAGCCAATTGTCTATGGTTCGATCGCAGCGAAAATATCTCGTCCAGAAGCTGTAATAAACAACTTTACAGGATTGGGCTACCTGTTTGGCGAGTCAAAAAAGGCCGCATTCCTGCGTGGAATTGTTCTTATAATATTGAAATTGGTTTTACGTGGCAAAAAGTTTCACGCGGCTTTTCAGAATGATCACGATCGCAATAAACTTGTTTCCTTGAATGTGGTAAAGGAGCAAGATACAACGCTTATTCCTGGGACGGGTGTAAACCTGAAGGTGTTTTATCCTAATGACGATATTCCTCAATCCGGTCAGCTTCCTGTGGTTGTGATGGCATCCCGATTGTTATGGGAAAAAGGCGTAGCTGATTTTGTAGAAGCTGCGCGGCAAATCAATCAAGGCAGAACACACGCAAAATTCTGGCTTATTGGTGCTCCAGATTATGGCAACCCTGATAGTATTACAGATGATGACCTTGATGTGTGGAGGAAGGATGGGTTTATAGAACTTTTAGGCCATCGCAGTGATATGCCAGAATTGCTTAGGTCGGCAGATATTGCTGTGCTGCCAAGCCAATACTCTGAGGGGGTACCATTATTTTTGCTCGAGTCAGCCGCGACCGGGTTATCATTAGTGGGGAGTGACATCGAGGGTTGCAGGATGGTGATTGAGGATGGTACAAATGGGTTCATTATCCCTAAAGGCGATAGCGCGAGATTAATTGAAGTCTTGTCAGCCTTATTGAATGATGGCGAAATGCGGAGACAAATGGGAAGGGAGAGTCGTAATATTGCCGAACGCCGATTTGAGCAAGGAAAGATCATTTCTCAGTATAGGAAAATGTATACAATGCTGGGAGTACAAATCTACAATAACGAATAGTATTATGCTGAAACGACTTCTTCAACCGTACAAACCTGCATTAATAAATTTTTCATTAGCCGCAAACAGGTATCTCCCAGTCCCTATCCAAAAAAGCATTTTTAATTATCGGGATAAATGCTGGGAATCGTTTTATGCCCCCGGCGATTTTTCTTGGCTAGAAGCATTATCTCATCGCGTTAAGGAATGTCTTGCGAAAGATCCTGATCTTTCGCAACAACACGACGCGTTATTGAGAAATCAGAGATTTCCAGTAGGATTTGTTTTGTCGACTGGCAGGGCGGGTACGCGGGCGCTGTCTCAATTTTTGAACTCAGCGCCTACGATTGCCAGTTTGCATCGGCTGACAGATATCAACGGATTTCAACAAAAAAGTGTAGAGGATAAAAGGGAAAGGAATACAATCATTTATTCATTTATGATGGATAAGTTCACGCTGGATTGGCTTAGAGATCAAATCCATTATGTACTAAATCTATTCGCACAGGCGATCGAATTTGGCAATCAAAACAACGTAGAATTTTGGTATTCTGCTCATCGCTGGAATTGTTATTATCCACTCATTAGGATTTTGTTCCCACAGCATAAACTTATTTATCTGACCCGAGATCCATATCGAACGATCTATTCAATGGTTATCAAAGATCAATATACTCGGAGCGGTGAACATCCCGATATTGAAAGTACATGGACAAACTTTGAACCGATGGATAAACAGAATGTCCAAGATAAATTTGCTCTGCGATTAACAACGGCACCTCTATTTGATCGTATAACCTGGTATATTGCCTTTGTTGATTATTTGAATGCAGCTTTCATAGAGAATTTCTCGGGGATTTCTTACTGTGAATTTAGTATTGATGAGGCTTCGATTGGGTCCAGGGCTGCATATGAAAGATTAAAGAACACGGCAAATCTTTCCGGTGTAAATTATGACCAGTTCAAGAGTTTTTTTGGTAGCAAAATAAATGTAAAAAGCCCCAAAATTAGCCACGTGTTTAGATTTCCTCAAGTTGAAAATTGGAATAGCGAACTAGTTTCCAGATATGATGCAATTTGTCGTTCTTTTGATATAGAGGGATATTAATGAATTGGTTATCCTTTTTGATCCCCTTTATTGCGAGTTTGATCCTTGTTCCACTGGTTCGTTATTTTGCAATTCGTCTTGGCCAGGTTGCCAAACCTAGGGAAGATCGTTGGCACAGTCAACCTACGCCCGCTTTTGGAGGTGTGGGAATCTTCCTAGCATTCCTGACTGCAGTTCTCTTGATAGGACCTTGGGATCAACTACCTTGGGCGCTGTTGATAGCCTCTTGCCTGGCCTTTCTTTTGGGATTACTAGATGATCTAGTCCAAGTCTCACCTCAGGCGAAGTTGGTTGGATTGTTCACAGCAGCATCCATTGTTGTCTTTTCTGGAAATGTCACCGCATTCTTTCCCTGGCAAATTGCCAATATTGCCCTATCATTCGTCTGGATGGTGGGCATAGCGAACGCGCTAAACCTGCTAGATAATATGGACGGCCTGGCAGGCGGCACTGCGTTAGTGGTATCAATTTTCCTAGCATATTTCTTCTGGCGGGCGGAAAATATTGTTTTTCTTCAATTGACATTGGCGATTTCAGGGGCAATCCTTGGCTTCCTGATATTTAATTTTCCTCCAGCATCGATTTTTATGGGGGACAGTGGTAGTCTGTTTTTAGGGCTAACTTTAGCCGCATTTGCTATTACCCGAGAAGACCAGGCATCCAACGTTTTTGCTGTTGTTGGTGTGCCAACGTTAATTTTCTTGCTGCCAATCCTAGATACAGCGATGGTTTCTTTGACGAGGTTGCTTCGGGGGCAATCACCAACCCAAGGTGGGCGTGATCACTCATCCCACAGATTGGTTGCTCTGGGATTGAGTGAACGTCAAACATTGTTAGTTCTAATGGGTATTGCATTATTATCCGGGTTGTCGGCTGTATTTCTTGAGGCGTGGTCTTATACTCTTAGCCTGATACTCATTCCTCTGGTTGTACTTATCTTTACACTATTTTCTGCATATTTGGGACAACTTAAAGTTGTTGGTGTTGATCAAAAATCTAAAGATCGAAGGAACACCTTGACGAATTGGCTGATCGACCTTACATACCGAAGACGAATCCTCGAGGTCCTTTTAGATTTCTTCCAGATTGCTTTTGCCTATTATCTTGCTCATCTGGCTCAATTTGGATTGCCCCTTGGAGAAATATATGCAGAAAGCTATTTGTTAACGATGCCTATTGCCATTGCGGCCACCTTGCTTTCGTTTGCAGTTTTTGGAATTTATCGAGGTGTATGGCGGTATGTCAGTCTGGATGATGCATTTGGGTATGTAAAAGCGGTTGCCAGCGGCATGCTGCTATCTGCAGCAGTTATCTGGGTTGTGTTCCGCTCGCCTGATTATTCTTGGGGTTTGTATCTGTTGTATGGATTATTGTTGCTATTCATTATGATGGCATCGAGATTTTCTTTTCGGTTGCTGGATCAGCTAATCAGACCTGCAAAAACAGTACAAGAAGAGCTAATACTTATTTATGGTGCTGGGGATGCGGGGGAGCTGGCGCTCAAAGAATGTTTACAAAACAAGGAACTAGGCTATAATCCGGCAGGTTTTTTGGATGATGATCCGCTGAAAAAGGGGCGCAGAATTCATGGCCTAACAGTGTTTGGTGGCTTAGATGAATTGAGCGATCTCATTGAAAGTCACCAAATAGAGGGAGTGATTATCGCCTCCTCAGCCATAGATTCCAGTGGTGTAGGACAGAGAGCTGTTGATATATGTAAACAGAGTGGGGTGTGGGTGCGTCGATTGCGCCTTGAATTCGAAGATTGGGCATGAGTTTTCGAGATGAAATTTCATTGGAAAAGGTTGGATGAACAATAATTATTTGCTAAGTGCACAGCGATTTCTTGCTAGGACGAAAACGGATACAGATTATCGACGGAAAACACTTCTTGTTGGATTGTTAGTTGTTGTTTCTGGGATCATACTGTTGGTCAATGGAAAAAACTTACTCACAGTTTTTCTTGTGGGTACTGGGGAAGACAAGAACTCTATCCAAATCACTAAAGAGTTATTCTTTATCTTTCGTTCAGGATGGAATCCTGTGCTGCTTGGAATTTTACTTGGTGGAGGATTATTATTTGTTTTTGGGTTTGCCAGGAAAGATCTGGCTAGAATTGGCTTGAAAGGGGCGATGAATGGAATCGTATATTTGGGTATAGTGTCATATTTTGTGGAGCGTGTCAAACCGATTTTCTTCACAGTTCCTTTATTCTTCATGCTTCTTGTTCGAATCGGAATTCTATTGAAACAAAACCGTGGCCAATTCATGGAATTACTCAAAAGAAGTTTTGTGCCAATTGTGTTCTTCGTTTTAATTTTCTTACTTCACATATTTGGAATCGTACAGGTAATCACCGGAACTGCTGACGATGTTCGTAATACAATCCCTGTTTTCGAGCAGGCTATTGTCATAACACCATATTTCCACGCCTTTGTTTATTTTATGGTTTTAGTGGTCAACGAATGGGAAATACTCGAATATGAAAAATATATAAAAATAATCGTCTTTTTGGGGATATTCCTATTCATCGAGTCGTTATTCGCATTTTATTTTGGGGCGGAATCTTTGGTTAATGTCAGTTTGGATAAGCACCTTGGTATGTTCAGCGGTGCATTTTTGGGGGGGTACCATAAGATGGGCCGGCTAGCGATGGTGATAGGCTTTATGGCACTATACCTAAAGAGTCGTACCCAGAAAAATGTTTATTGGGCGTTATTTGTAATGGCAGTACTGGTTAATTTTTCCGCCTTGAATCGTTCTGCCATCGGAGCTTTCTTCCTTGGATTAGGGATGATTGTTTTCCAACAGATGTGGTCGCGGCTATTAAAGATGGAAAAAAAGCACAAAAGAGTCGTTATATACTCTTCGATAGTTTTCTTCTTGTTAGTTGGGGTTTCTCTTTTATGGTTTGCCAGCATTGTACGAGATTTGTCACCTTACCTTGAGATGGGCCCTCAACAACTTCTTGATACATCTACAGATCGAATTAAGATTATTGCACGAAGCATTGATGTTCTTATTAATAAGCTTTGGATAGGTACTGGCCCATTGAATGCAACATATTATTTCTCTTCGGAGACGGTGCCAGCTATCACATTTGAAAAACTTTATTCTTGGTTAGGTGGGGGTTTTCCAAATGTAGATGAATGGATCCAATTTGAATTCTCCACGTTTTTTGCTTCGAGAACCGCCCACAATTTGTGGATGAATATTGTCTTGGAGTGGGGCGTTATTGGGTTCGCGATCATAGGGTATGTTCTCTATCGTGGGGTTTTGTGGCTGCAAATGTTGTGGCGCAGTATTCGCAGTGGTGAATCCGCCGTGGAGCCATTGTGGATTCTCTGGGTCTGCTTATTCAGTGTGGGTTTGAGCCTGCTATTCACTATCAAATTCAGATATTATTCTCTGTTTACGATAATATTACTCTTTACCGGAACAGCTATTCGCGAATTTGATTCAATACGTAATAATCAAAATGAGTTCTGATACACTGCAGCCTCAAAAGTTTGGCCGCTTTGCCATCAGCACGCTTACAGCGAGAGTTATTGAACTGGTTTTGGGAGGGATTGCTGGAATTATTCTCGCGAGAGTATTAGGACCAGCTGGTAAAGGAAACCTTACTTTACTTCTGACGATCCCCGCATTCGCATTTGCGGTAAGCAACCTGGGATTAGGCGTATCAATTAGCTACCATGCCGGCAAGGATAAACAACATCATGTGATCCTGAACGGTTTTATGCTATTTCTTGCCCTGAGCATCATCAGCACAATTGTGTCAGCATTGGTTTTGTTCGCAGTTCGGGATCAAGTCTTCTTAGGTATCGACATTCATTTATTAGTTATCGCGCTTCTTCTCGTTTTATTGACATTCTTGTACGAGTTTACGATCACAAGTTTTCAGGCGCTTTACCAAATTTTTACACTGAACATCATTCTGCTCATCCGCCCGATAACGTATTTGTTGCTGGTGATTGTACTTCTAGTTTTTGTTAAGTATGATCTAGCGGGGGCATTGACCGCCACCGGAATAGGATTAACTCTCACAATAATTCCTGGTCTGATAATTCTCAATAGAAGAATAAAATTTCAGATTTCTTGGTCAAGCTTGGCGCTGCAAAAGAGAATGCTAATTTATGGTGGAAAAGTGCATTCAGGTGCCATTTTGCAGGCATTTTCGGCTCGAATAGATTATTGGTTGCTAGCATATTTTTTGGATCCTGCAGCGGTAGGCTACTATGCATTAGGCACAAGCCTTGGAGAAATGTTGCTGATAATTCCTGCCAGTGTTCAGGAAGTATTGATGCCACGAATTATGCGATATGATGATGATAGTAGAGATGATCTTGTGAAAATGTCTCATCGCTTAGTGATATTTTTCCTGTTCTTAGTTTGTATGGGAATGATAATTCTGGGGAAGCCTTTGATCAGTATTCTGTATGGCCAAGAATTTCTCCCATCTTACCGATTATTAGTGTTCTTGCTTCCAGGTGTAATGGCGTATGCAAGCAATCGAGTGCTGGGTGTTGATATTTATGCGCTGGGGAAACCATTGCTGAGCAGCTTGACAAGTGGGGCGATTTTGATCACACTTGCAATTGCTGATTTTCTTTTTATCCAGCGCTGGGAAGTGGTTGGTGCTGCACTTGGGTACTCTCTTGCATATATTGTTGGGATGCTAACGATTGTCACTCTTTATCGCTTTTTGAAAGGAGTACGGATTTTCGATCTCTTTGTCCCCAAAAAGGACGATTTCCGGATGATTGTTAAAATAATCGGAGATATATTTCGCGATTACACGTTACGATCTTCAAAAGAGCTAGTGGCGAAGTAAACATATGGTTGATTTATTCGATACTCCTTGGAAAATTTCGTCAGAGTTGCGGCGTTTGTTCATCCTACCACTCATAAGAATCCATTTTGGAATCAGTGGCATTCCCTGGAATAGTGATTGGAAAATTTATGGTATACCCATTCTGCAGCGTCACCGCAAAAGTCGCATTGATATCGGTCGTGGATTGTATCTGCGCTCTTTTGCCGCGGCCAATCCTTTGGGTCCTTATCGCCCTGTGATAATAGCAACGCGATCTAGTCATGCTAGTATCAGAATTGGAAATGGTGTGGGAGTTACGGGGGGGACGATATGCGCTGAAGAAAGCATAGAAATTGGCAATCGAGTTCTTATTGGTGCAAATTGCATCTTGGTAGACACCGATTTTCACCCTGTCGATCTTCCTGCTAGACGAGCCACGCCGCAAAAGGGTCAGGTTGCTCCCATCGTTATCGAGGATGATGTTTTTATTGGTATGAATAGTATGATCTTGAAGGGTGTTCATGTTGGAAAAGGAAGTGTCATTGGTGCGGGGAGTGTCGTAACAGATGATATACCTTCTGGGGTTGTTTGTGTTGGTAATCCAGCTCGCATTGTTCGGGAACTTGGTCAAGAGGATCGACAGAATTTGAAATGAAGATTTTGCTTTTCCATATGCGTTTCCATCCGGATCCTACAGGTACGGCACCTTTGGTTTCTCAATTGGCAGTTGACCTTGCCAGCGCAGGGGATGAGGTAAATGTAATTACCAGTTTGCCACACTATGGTAGGAGCGATGTCCACCCAGATTATCGAGATCGGAGTGGGTTGTTTCATGTGTCTGACTATCAGGGGGTGCGTGTTTGGCGAACACCAGTTTATGTGCCACCACGCCCAACGGTTTTTCATCGGGCGCTAAATTATCTCAGCTACACCATTCTGGCAGTGGTTGCAGGGCTTCGTGTAGGAAAACCTGATGTCGTATTAGCCGTTAATCCACCAATTACAGCAATATTTTCCGCTTGGGTGACAGCGTTAATTGGTAGATCTCCTTTGGTTATTGGAATCCAAGATATTTGGCCCGATTGCGTGATTTTAGTGGGGCAATTAAAGAATAAGTTTCTGATAATTCTCTCTAAGTGGATGGAAATATTTCAATATAAGGTAGCCAGCAAGGTGGTTGTACTGTCGGAAGAAATGAAGCGCAACCTCATTAATAAAAATGTACCTTCGGAGAAAATTGTACTTATTCCCAATTGGGCTGATCCAGATAAAGTGATACCTCTTCCCAAGCGTAACAGCTTTCGATTAGAGCATGGTTTAGATGATCAATTTGTAGTGCTCTTTGCGGGTAACCATGGGTTCAATGCTGCATTGCCCGTTGTGATTGATGCAGCTAATTTGCTTACATCCGATCCAGATATCCTGTTTTTGTTTGTTGGTGAGGGCAATGTTAAGAGCGATATTGTTGCCAAATCAAAAAATGCTGGCTTAGATAATGTGCGCTTTTTGCCCACCCAGCCTGAAGAAAACCTGTCACAAGTTTTAGCCTCAGCAGATATTGGTTTGGTGCCTTTGCGGAAAACTCTAGGAGATTTAAGTGTACCAAGCAAAGTGTATACACTTATGGCTGCTGCACGACCAATATTGGCGGCAGTCCCGGAGAACTCTGGGATTGTCTCTTTATTAGAGGAAGCGGGTTGCGGTATTTTTATTCCCGCTGAAGATCCTGAAGCGCTGGCGGAAGCGCTAATCAACGCACGAAGTATCAAACAAAAATTGGAAAAAATGGGGAATAGCGGGAGGGTATATCTTGAGAAGAATTACGCTCGCCATGCGCAGACGGAACGTTATATTCGCTTATTGCATGGTTTTGTGCCCAACAAGGTGGATTGATGAGTTCTTTGTCACTTCGACTTTCTGAGAGAAAAACTATCTTGATCCTGACGGATCTCTTCATTATTAACCTGAGTACGATAATCGCATTTTGGATTCACGCGACCCGGACTTACAAAACCTTTAATTGGGATATCGCTCGAGAATCCCTATTCTGGTTTCTATTCCTCTCCGGTTTATGGCTGATATCAGCGTATTTTAATGGCTTTTATAAAACTCAACAGCTTACAGAACTTGTAAAAGCGCTCCCTGCGTTGCTTGGAACGGTCTCTCTTATTTTTGTAGTTTATATCGTAATTTTTTTCTATTTTGCACCTCGCAATATTCTGCCAAGAGGACTGGTTTTATATCAGGGGGCAATCAGTTTTGTATTAATTGGTTTGTGGCGAGCAGTTTATTCAGTTTTAGCCCACCGCCCTGGATTTGG
>CAZLNX010000240.1:0-9614 GCA_964560795.1 uncultured Anaerolineales bacterium
TTTGTAGAACGAGTTACATTACAAATTTTTAAACCGTGCCATCTTCCCAATGTTATAATACGAAAAGTCACAAGCAAAGATACAAAATTAAGGAGACCCCCCAATGATTATTAGTAAAGAACTCGAAAATGCCATTAACGCCCAAGTTGGCGCAGAATTTGCGGCCAGCCTACAGTATGTCAGCATCGCGGCATATTTCGATGCCGATGATCTTCCCCAACTGGCAGCCTTCTTCTATCGCCAGGCTGAAGAGGAGAAGGAACATGCAATGAAATTTGCTCACTATGTTGTTGAGGCTGGTGGCGAGGTTCGCATTCCAGCAATTGAAAAAACTTTCTATGATTTCACGGGGCCAGAGCACTGCGCCCAACTTGCTTTAGATTGGGAAACCGATGTCACCAAGATGATCAACAATCTAATGGACATCGCTGTCAAAGACAAGGATTATATCTCCCAAGATTTCTTGCGTTGGTTCGTGGCTGAACAGCTAGAAGAAATCTCCACCATGGGCACCCTGCTCAAGACCATCCAACGCGCTGGAAGCAGTATTTTATTAGTAGAGGATTTCTTAGTCCGCAACCCCATTGTCGAAGAGGGACATGGGACAGAGGGTGAATAACATCCCTTTGGGCATAGTTAAAACACAAAACGGGCACTCAACACAAGTGCCCGTTCTTTTATTCCTGCTAATTACGGGGTTATTCCTCCTCGGCAGGAGTCTCTTCATCAGGTGACTTTTCCCCACGCATACCCCAATAGAGCAAACCGCCACCGAGGCCCAGTGCAAATCCCCCTAAACCGCCAGCAGAGGAATAATATGCTAGCAAAGCAGTGAAGGAGAAAATCCCCAAGAAAACTGCAATCTGAAGCTGCCAACGCTGCTCGGATTGTTTGAAAGCATAAAGAGTAAACCAACCCGAGGCGACGCCAAATATCAGCAGCCCAACAAACCGAATTATCCAACCAAAGAATGAGATCACGTCAAAAAAATCCATTGCTTTACCCTCCGCTGTTAATCTACACCAACTACTTCAACGTCGGGGAAGAATTGTTTGACAGTCCCTGCAACCCAACCCTGCAACGTTGCTGCTGAAAGGGGGCAACCGACACAAGCGCCACCCAAACGCACCATAAGCTCATTACCTTCTAGTGCTACCATTTCCACTGAACCGCCATGGTATTGCTCAACATAGGAACTCACTTGAGCGATCAATCCTTTGAGCATTTCTTCTTTCGAATAGCCTTCCTGTGAATCCGTCGATTTTGTCATTTTTCATCCTCCAAGTGGTTTAACGCCATTTTTTAAGCCATGCTCCAGCATAGCCACCACCTGATCATGGGTGTGTGTACGTTTTAATCGTCTTGCAACTACCTTTGCCAAGCGATCTAAAACAAGTATACCCGTTTTTGGATGTTTTTCGTGAAAATTTTTGAGGTCTTCACCGCGAACACATAATAGCGTAGTTTTTTCCAGGCAAGTTGCCCCCGAAGTATAATAATCACTCCCAAAAGCAGCCGACCAACCGAATACGTCATCCTTCTCAATATGGGCAACGATAATTGGCTCCCCATCGTCAGGATTGAAGCAAATGGCGACGCAACCTTCAACGACAACATATAAATGTTCGGCTAAGTCTCCCTGGCTAAATATCACTTCATTTTCGTCACAATTACAAATATTAAATAATGGGGCAAGGCTTGCAAGTTGTACTGAATTCAAGCCTTCAAAGATCTTCAATTTGGTGAACGCTTCTGGCAACATAGTGATCCAATCTCGTAATAGAAATTTGTTTTTCTTTGGGTAACGCGTTCAGTTCGTGCGGCCCCAAACTGTTCTTGCTAATTTATCGTAAGCGAGGAGAAATATATAGTGGCAAATTTCCCGAATGTTTAGACATTCTTCCCTAGGAATGTCATATTTTTCGATAGAATAGTATTTGAGTACTGGCGCTCAGAATGCAGTGTAATTGACCATTGGAGATGTACTGGAAATCAATACAACAGCGAATCTCTAGCTACGAAATATAACAATAAAGAAGACCCAAAAGGTTGAACATCGCGCCATCTCAGTGGCTTTGCAAAACCTTTTAGGGTCTTCAGTTTGAATCAGTGGGATTAGGACGTGTTGACATTTGATGGTTTCTCAACTGAGATAGTTGAGCAGGTTACAAAGTTCACACTCCCAAACCATCTATAATATCAACACTACCTAGTCGTACCCTAAATCCTGTACCGCTTGATCAGGGTCGAATTTTTTCTTAGATTTCTTCCCCAATAATTCTTTCCAGAAGAGATCATCATACCTGCGAGAGCGGACTGGCAACGGCATAGGTACGCCCCAGCCCAATAGCAGGACTTCTTCTTTCGGCTGCAGGCGTGCCAGCATTCCCCGAAGAGAATCCCGCCCTGAGAGACCGGAAAGCACAGCGCGAATATCATCTTCATCGCCCAACCAGCCTGATACGCGCGTACCCAATTGAGACATGACTTCATCGTAGATCTGCGAAGGTCGCTGATCAATGATCAACAAGGTAACATAATACTTTCGCAACTCTCGAGCAATTGTACTGAAGGTGGTTTGACGGGCCATTTCGCGATTGAGAAGTTTGTGAGCTTCCTCAAGCACAATGACTAATGGACGTGGTTCACCTTTCCCAGTACTACGATATGTGTTTGTGCGCCACTCCCAGCGCTCGCGAATCTTACGGGTAAGCAGGTTGCTTACTAAAAGATAATCCAAATCGCTTTCGTGCTTGCCAAATGAAAGCACAATATGTTGACCAGCCTCCAAAGCTTTGACAATCTCTTCGACGCCATCTGAAGCGGGTTGCTCAACGATATATTCCATATTGAAAACTCGCCGCAGTTTGCTGTGCAGCCCCTCCGCAGCCATCACATTGACTCCTTCTGAATTCGCCCAAGCAGCCACACTATCGGGCGCGGGGATTTTCTTGCCTTCTTCTGTTTCGATAAAGGAGCCGATCTTCATTTGGCGGAATTCATTGAACCAGTTCTCAGGGCCAAAACTCTTGATCAGCGCATCTAACGTTGTTGGAGTTGTTTCTCGCAAATTGAGCTCGCGAGAAAGGAGTTCAATATCTGAAGAACGAATATCGCTCATGGCGATCTCCAGGTTGAAGTCCGGGTTCTGGCCGCGGATCTGCGCCCCAGCGCCAAGCCCCACCACCCTTACGCGCGAAGAAAATTTAGTTTTCAGGCCGATCACTCGCTCTCCGGTATCAGAAGCTGTATCATCGAGACCATATTCGTTGTGCATGTCGAAAACCAGAATCGACGCCGCGTTGTAGTGGATCAATCCAGCCAACACCATGCGAGTGAGGAAAGATTTGCCTGTACCGGTTGCGCCAAAAATCCCCGAGGAGCGCTGGACGAACTTTTCCATATTGATGCGCACTGGGTGCCCTTGCTCGCGGGTATAACCGATCACAAAATTACCCTTCTTCTCCTTGCCGAAGATTTCAGCAATATCACCTGGAAAAGCCATGCGTACCGGTGCATGATGTGGGGGTACTGTTTTTACGGGAAGTGGTCGGGGGTCAGAGTCGCCTAACTGATCGCGCCAAGCCTGATAAGCGGAATCATCCGCAGGATCAGGACCGACTTCAAACATTAATGCGGGCATGACTTCTAGGTTCGTATAAAGGGTTTGCCCATGAAGGAGTCTCGCAATCTCAGACGGCAGGCGCATCGCACTCTGCTCGTCGGCGAATCTGGGATCTGTAGCACCAAGCTGCAAATCCGTCACTAGGCCATAAAAGTGCCAGTTTTCACTCTGCACTACTACAAATGCTCCTTCTTGCACCTGCTCTGATGGGACAGTAAGTCGAACACGCAGGTTCTCTTTTAATCCGCCTCCAACAACATAACCAATATGCAT
The DNA here is from genome assembly GCA_964560795.1 of uncultured Anaerolineales bacterium. Lineage (GTDB taxonomy): Bacteria > Chloroflexota > Anaerolineae > Anaerolineales > UBA11858 > NIOZ-UU35. The sequence goes on from CAZLNX010000240.1 coordinate 3,899, forward strand.
TCGAGTATCCATAAATACCTCTGATTTTAGTGCTCGGTCGTCTCATCCACTGCTTCGGCGTTTTTTTCGGATTTCTTGTGACGCAAAAAGCCCGATTTATCCGCCATCAATAGTACAAACCCAGAGACAAGCCCCAGACCAATCAAAATATAAAATATTGTAAAAAGTTTCCCTTCAGCCGTTTCAGGCGTGAAATCTCCATAACCCACAGTGGTCAAAGTCACTACGGAAAAATACAGAGCGTCAAGCACATCCCAACCCTCCACGAGGTTGTAAAACCATGTCCCCAACGCCAATAACCCAACTACCCAAAAGAAAAGGGCACGAAAATCTGGATCCTTCAATCCTAGCCACATCGAGCGAAAGAAACGGTAAAGCAACAAGAGAAAAGCAGGCATAATAATATCCTCGTATCACTACAAAGGCAGCGCGTCCCCCAACGCGCTTAATACACTCATCAAGGTGGCATAATCATCCCGAAGCAATGTGATAAGTTCACCCATCGCTTCTTGAACCCAATGCTCATCACCTGCGGCTTCATGAGCCTGGCTAGCTTGCTCCACATGGGCTGCAATCATTTCGCCGATGGGGGCATCCTTTGATCGCAAGAGATGCCTGAAGTATCCAAACCTGCCATTTCCTGTAAATGCACGCAATTCCTCAGCATTGCACTGATAGATAACATCGAGGCTCAGGGGTGGGCGCGGCGGTAGCAAGTGCTTGATCTGTCCGTTCTGCGCGTATCCTACAGTCAGTACGCTGATCTCAACCGGTACATTGCGGTTGACACGATTGTCGGCAATGATATTCTCGTCTACCTGGTCTGCGGTCACCAATTGTCGCACAATACCGTCTTCGTCAATATGAATATCATGAATCAAACCATAAACCTGCTGACCAGACCCCAAGGGGGCACGAACCAACCCCCCAAAAGAGGGCGCGTCCAACTGAGAAACGCGGCACCCAACCACAAAGCCGGTTGTTCCAGCGCGAAGCAATCGTCCAATTTCAATCGCGGTCATTTTTTATACCTTCCTGAATATCCACTATCATCTTTCGTACCTTGTTTTTGCGATTCTCCACCAAATTCTACGCCGCGACGACGTAGCTCTAAGGCAATCATACTCTCAACCTGTTTCTTTTCATCTTGCGTGACAACGGCGACTTCATGGGAGCGATGAAGAAGATAGGGGTATGTGCGCGAACCAAGAATCTGACATTGCTGAACCAATATGGCATGTAGATCATCTAGCTTTTGAGAGTCGTTTGCTACCCAGGCCGGAATTTCTACACGAACCGGATAGGGGTGCTTCTCGTCACGCCCAACGTTGAGATAAAAGAAATGCAGCGCCAGTTCGGCCGTATATTTATCCGCGTTACGCGACTGAATGCCAAAGACAGCAGAGCGCTCCCCCGGTTTGAGCAGAAAATAGAAAAGATCAGCATCGGCGATGCCCCGATAAGGGCGATGTTCGCGGCCTGCTTTGTCTAGTTCATCGTTGGGGAGTGTGGCAATCTCCAATAAGCGCACTAATAGGTCTCCGCGCGGTCGATCGATATAGCCAGCAGCTGATGCGCCTATCAAATGGAGATCACGCAGCGCACCTAGATATTCCTTGAAGCGTTTCTCATACTCCCTGGCTTCTAAGGCGCCTTCGCGCCCGACCCAAAGTTCTAGCGGGCCATCCGTCAATGTGATCACAGGGGATTCGACATCTTTGGCCAAATCTGCCAGAAGCGTGCGCTCGCGCAAGTCACGCATCAGAGCCACCATGCGCTCCGTGATCCGCCCACCCCCAATGTACATCTGCTCATCATAGAACAACTGGCTGCGCACGGTCGTGACTGGAGAATCGGCTTCGCCGTGCCGCATTTGGATAGCCCCCACATTGACCAGACAGTAATCGACAGAAGCATGCCGGTCGGGGTTTATCTGGGAACCATCTGCTGCCAACAAGGTAATTTTCTCAGGTATTGTTGGACATGCGAGGCGAAAATTAAGAACTTCATCTTTGGGAATGGCGCAGCGCAAATTGGGGTTGGCGCGTATGGCAGCCTCAACTTTGGCACCTAATGCCTGCAACTCTGCTGCATTTTCATGCAAAACTTCCAGGGCCTCATCCCGCTTTTCACGTAGATACTGAGCCCGTAGGGGGGCGTTTTCACCCATCTTGATAACCTGCTGCCGTACTTGCTGAAAATCTAAGGCCATAATTCTATCTCAAGTTTAGAACATTTGTTTGAAGAATTATAAAGGGAAAAGACAGCATGCGCAAGCGATGAAAAGGCCCAGCGGCGAAAGCATCGCTGGGCCTTTTCTAAATTCCCCCAAGTAATAAGCAACCGTTATTGGGCTAGTGGTAGGTCATGAAATTGTTCTTTACGCCGTCCGTTTGAACCTTCTTGATCAGGACCGAAATGACTTTCATCATTGTAAGAGTAAATATAGGTGCCTTTGGCACTCTGAGCCAATGTTCGGATGCGTTCCAATTCCATGAGCCGTCTCATATCATCATCGCTGAAAGCATCAAGAGACTGGCGGATGATCTGATAAACTTCCGCATCTACCTGAGCCTGGTGTAACCGTCGATGCGCATCTTCAATCGTCTGGGAGACTCTTTCTGGAAGTTTCGCGCCCAGGGTCACACGGTATACTTGAAACCCGGAAGACATCATTTCTGCCGAAGTTCTTTGGCGAATATCTCGCTTTAATCGGCTTTGCACCCCGATCTCTAGTAGTTCACCGATAGATCTTTGCTCTATGAGATCGCGTATACAGTCATTGACTGAGGTTTTCGCCAGCATATCTGCTTTGGATGGCAATACTCTGGCCATCCCCGGTTGACGGTCTTCGGCAATATTTTCAGGGACGAGTTGATATGTCAGCATCCAATCAATCGAAAGCAAATGCCCTTCTCGGGTCAGTGCCTGACAAGAACCTTTTGCAACAGTCACCTTAGTTGATATCCTGTCATGGATATATTCCAACTTAGGAAAACACCAACCAAATCCAGGGTATAAAAATCTGGTAAATGATTTACGCTGCCGATTGAATAGGATCCACACTTCCATTTCGGGCACCACAATGATCCCGCTTTGGATGAAAAATATTGCAGCAATCGCCACTAAAACTGCGAGAGCGCTGGGCCATCCCAAGTACCATCCGATGAAAATTGATAAACATCCACTAAGAAACAGCCTGAGCTTCCAATTCATAGGTTCCTCCTCAATAATCCAACCTATCGACTTGGTTTCAACTGGTTATGTGCGCCAGACACACTCACACGCGGCCCAAATTATTGCAGCCGCTACAACAATGAAGATGATCACTTGAATTATGATAGCCATTGCTTCATCCTTTCGTTCAAAGAACATCATTGGTAATATAGATATAATAACTATAGTCAATATATTTATTTTTGTCAATACTGAAAGAAAAAGCCGTTTCACGGCTTTTATCAAAATGACTTCACTTCCCCTCTGGTCAATTTCCCCTAATATCCGTGTTAGTCAGATTCGCCCAACGCTTGTTCAACGACTTCCTTCAATACTGAAGGTCGAACTGGTTTCCTGACAATTGCATCTACCCCTAGCTCTCGTAACCGTTGACGTACTTCCGAGCGACCAACAACGGTAAACGCGACAACTGGAATTTGGATATCGTGAATATTGCGTAGTTCGTCTAAAATGTCCAAACCAGGATACCGACTAAACTCCCTATTATCCATACCGGGACGCAAAATCATATCTAGCAAAATTAAGTCAGCGTTTCGAATGCGCTCAACCGCATCTAATGCTTCTTTTGCTGTGTTCAATCGGTCAATTCTATACCCAGCTTTTTCTAATGGGCGCACAACTGGATCAATGATTTCTGTATCATCCTCAATCCAAATAATTAATTTCGACATCAATCGATCTCCTTTTTATGCCGATATGGCAGATATACACTAAATCGCGTTAAGTGTGGTTGGCCTTCCGGCTCTTTGACATCCCCCACAAATTTGCTATCAACTTCAATGCGACCGTGGTGTTGTTCTATGATGTTTTTTACTAAACTAAGCCCAATTCCAGAACCCGTTCTAAATTCCCCTTCTGTTAGCTCACCTTGGTATCCTTTTCGAAAAATCATCCCTTCTTTAACCTCATGGGGCAAGATTCCGATGCCATAATTTGATATTTCCAGAACACCATAATCTTTTGTTGGGTAACCCTTGATTTCTACATATCGCTGACGTCCGTACCCACCTCTGAAAGAATACTTAACCGCATTATGAACTAAGTTATTTAATGCATGCTGTATATGTGTTTTCGAAATCTCCATGGGGTGGTCTTTCAGTTCTTGGACGCGAAGTCTGATTTTTACCCCTCTACGAGTAGCCTCAGCCCCATAAATTCTGCGTGCCTCATAAATTAAGGGGACTATTTTTTGGCTGCGAAATTCATATTCACCAAGATATTGACCCAAGTTTTGAATCACGGTATCAAGCGCGATTGCGCTGGATAAAACATCTTCAGCCATCTTTTTTAAATCATCTGACAGATTTGATCCTTCCATCAGAAAGTTTTCAGCGTTCGCGAGTATTGCTTGCAGCCGGATTTGTATCTCGTGAGTAACGCGATCAATACTACTCTTAAGCTCGTCTTCCTCATCAATAAGCCGGTAAAACCAACGCTCAACTTTAGGTAAAAGAGATTTAAGATTTACAAGCTCATCAGGTTTAAACCTTTTAACGCCATAAAATGCTTCACGCATTTCCTTTGCTTGTTTTTCAGATAATTGAAAATCTTTTATAGTTTGTTCCACTTTTAAGATAGCATCTTGATGGTATTCATCCCCATCAATACACATTTCCCCATATACCAATACTGCCCTCACTTCACCTCTCACAATTACCGGAACTGTCTGGTTATACAACCCTGCATGGCATACCAATAAATCTGCTTCATTGGTTTTAAATGCTCCGCGAGCACGTCGACATTGATCGGCATCACAAAGCTCTTTACCCCCGTCAAAGTTTTGAATCAATTGACAATAAGGTTCAAATTTGTCACGGGAGAGTTGGGTTATTACTTCTTCTAGATGATCGTTGTTCAATTCATATAACCCGATAGGCAAGTCTGTCCCCATTGTAAAAATATCTAGTAAAGCCTCCTGAACTTCATGCCGGCGCTTTTCTAATTTTGTCACTACCCTCTCCCCCTAATCATCTCCGCACATCTCTCGGCTATGTTCCCATAATACACGGATGATCTCACAGTATGTTTTCTCACCAGGCTTATATTGTTCAAATGCAATTTTTATTAGTTGATGCAACGTATTCGAAGATACGGAAGGAAGCTCAGCCAATTCTGACAATCCTGCCTCATCCCCCTCGAAAAATTTTTGCAAGGAAATCATCTCTTGTATTTCGTCAAGATATTCATCATCATCTGACTCCGTGGCCTGAGCATATCGGCGCTTGAGTTTCACTTTCTGGCGTTTGCTGATTGCCCGAATTTGTTCACGTGAATATCTTCGATGGCCATCAATATCTCTATCAATTTTTGGCAACAGCCCTTCTCGCTCCCACCGAAAGAGTGTACTCTTGGAGATACCAAACATATCGCAGACTTCAGCAGTAGTGTAGGTTCGATCATCACTCATAAAAGTTTATATTCCTCAAAATGACTCTACTGCAGTAACTCAGGCAAAACAGAAGCGTTGAGCAACAAAAAA
>CAZLNX010000241.1:0-9509 GCA_964560795.1 uncultured Anaerolineales bacterium
CTCAACGTTCATTTTATTGTTCATCTTTCCTATGTATTCTTATAAGTCCGAAACACGCTTATGTTGCTAGGATATTAGGTGTATGATCATGAATGCCAAGGCCAATTGACTAGTAGCTTAAAACAAAAAATGCCCTGATCTGGGCGGGAAATCTGGCTGCGGATGCGATTATGCAGCTAGACGCGGGAATCCCGTCAGATAGGACACTACAGAAAGGATTCTACACACTTATGGGAGGTTTTGTCAAGTAAGATCGGTGTTTTTCCAATAAGACGAACGATTATCTAAAGAAAGCGAATAGCCGATCCAAAAATATATTCTGAATAACTCTATCAATAAGCTCGGATAATTTTAAACATCACAGAAAGTTCGGAAGGGGAATTTGTTCTCCGGGCTTTTTAGGTTTATGGTTTTGTAACTAAAGTGTATACTTGAATAAAGGTCAATCAATTTTGGAGGAATTTTTGAACTCCATGGGTATTTGTACTCTACGCCCAGGTATTTGCTGTTTTTTGGGGTGTCTAGTTTTCAACTTTTTATAACACTTACATTTTTTCTCTCGACGAAGCTTGTCCCTACGGGCAACCCTACCGAGGTCCGGTCATTTTAGGGATCAAGTCTATGATACAATTTCCAAAATGTTATACCTGCGAGAACGTCTTTGCTCGTATATCATGGAGCAGATGTCTGCCGCCAATCTAAAAGCCACACCTCCGATGAGATCATTGTTCTAGGATTTTCCGGAGGGTTAGGTTTCCTGGGAGATCGAGGACCAATTCATGTTTGGCCCTGATTAGGTGGTGTCATCTGTCCTTTAAGAGGAAGCGCGACCCCTTCGAGTGTACATGCCTGCTGGAAATAAATGTCGTTGCACCTGAAGTACGGAAACCTATGACGGAGGACAATGGCTTACGGTCGATGTGCCTCTCCAGCGAATTCCTTTATATTATAGAAAATTTTGGGTCAGCTGCCTATTTTAATGTGAGTGTTTTCATGACAACCTACAATCCTCTATATCAACCACTGTCTCGGGCAGAAGTCATAAAAGCTGTGGAGCGTAAAAATCCCAGACGGGTGCCCCTAGTGCTGGCCTATTGGGCTGGAGAAGGACTGGATGCTCAGTATGGAGACCGATTGCATGAATTCCAGCGTTATCCCGAAGATGTCGTTCAACTGTGGATCGATCCACCCATTCGGTTCGACCAAATGGGACTGTCATGGGAGTTGCCTCCTGAAGAGGGTGCACACGATAACCGTCCTGTCATTGACGATTGGGCCAAGCTGGACGAATTCATCTCGAAACTGCCTAACCCAGAAACCGATGAACGTTTTGATACCCTTCCAGCCCAGGTCAAGGCTGCCCGTGACGCCGATCGGTATATTATCTTTGGCTGGTGGAATTTCTTTTTCGAGTTCCCATGGAAAATCCGCGGAATGGCCAATCTGTTAATGGATTACTATATTAATCCCGAGGAAATCCACACCCTCCACAATGCGCTTTGCACGGTTTACGAGGGGTATTTGGAAAGAGCCATCAAGGAACTCCAACCTGATGGTTTTTGGACTAGCGATGATCTTGGCCATCAGACCCAACCTTTTATGAAACCAAAAACGTTTCATGAGTTTTTATTCCCCTACTATGATCGTGTAGGCAACTTGCTCAAATCTCACAATGTTCATTGGTGGCTGCATTCATGCGGTAATAACACTCCCTTACTCGAAGATATAATCGAGGTTGGCGTCACTGTCTTCCATCCGGTTCAAAAGGGTACGATGGACGAAGTCTCAGTCGCGCGTGATTATGGAGACCGAATTGCTTTCCTGGCTGGATTTGATGTGCAACATATTCTCCGAGAAGCTTCCCCCGACGAAGTCCGATCTGAGGTACGATTTTTAATCGATACCTTTGACCGACCCGATGGAGGTATGTGCATTGCGGCGGGTAATGGAATAGTCTCCGGAACGCCGTTCGAAAATATCGAAGCGTTTTTAGATGAGGCGGTCAGGTATGGTGAAGAACACCGTAACACCTTCTGATATTTTGAATAATCAGGTTTATGAATGAAAATAGCGCAAAAGAAAACCTTTCTCAAATGAAATTGGAAGAGAAGCTGGATCTTAAGTAACCGAATTGCTCACTGATTTATCTTATGATGAAGAGATGACCGCCGCAAAGCTATCTTTGGGGATTGGGCTAATCCCGTATTTTGGGGGAGCAACAAACTTCGAGGCTCAACAATTAGCTCATTCTGCCGATCGTAGATAAGAATACCTCATCGAAAATACCCGTTTATGTATTCCAGTCACAATCGATGTAGAATGCTTTTCAGGATTCACCGCCTATGGCGCAAAAATCTCCCCCATGCACTTAAAGTGACCTGCACCAGGAAACCGGAACTATTTTCGGCCATGGCAATTGTTATTCACCAACAAATGCGCTCGGGTGGTGCCTGGCAAGGATTATCGCTACTGTTAGATATTACCCTTGACCCTCGCTGGGAGCGGGCAGAAGAAACCAATGGCGAGGATCCTTATCTTTTTACTACGATGGGTTCCCAGTTTGTAGATAGTCTTCAGGGCGATTCTTTTTGGGAGGGATCAAAGCGACAGCCAAGCATTTCGTGGGTTATTGGCTCCCCACTGCGTGGAAGAATTAGGCGCCACAGCCGATTTCCGAATCCGAGCTGAGATAAGTCTTCATGCTGCCCTTAGAAGCTGTGGTGTGAAAATCGGGTCTAAAATCCGAGATGGACGATTATGGTGAATTAGACGGCGTGCCTTGTGTGATTTCAAAACAGCTTTTCTGATAACTATTGCGTGAGGAGTGGGGACTTGACGGTTTCGTGGTTTCAGAATATTGGGATCTCGACGAGATTATGCGCGCCCACAAACTTACCAATCACGCTAATCAGTTGGCGGCCTCGGCTTTAGCGAGGATATCGATGTTGAATTGCCCACCTGGAATCAGTAGAAAGATCCACTCAAGGAGGCCGGTGAAAAGGGAATGATTGCCGAAGCACTTGTGGCCCGAAGCGTGGGCATCACCCTGGAAATGACATCTGAGATGATCTTTTTTGATGATCCTTACGTGAAGCATGAACAAGCTCGAAAGTAAAAGTATTTCGTCGCTCCTGAAAATCGTCTTCTGGCTCGTGAGATTGCACAGAAGTCAATTCTGCGGATAAAAATGATGCGAACTTGCTGCCTTAGCCCGATGATATCGATTCGTTTGCCGTAATTGTCCCCAATGTTCATGCGGCAAATCATATGCTTGACGATTATAGCTATTTATACGCCATGGAAGGCATGCTCAATTTTGATGACATTAACAACGTCGATAAAATCTCAATCTCGGAAAAACTAGAGGAAGTCGAGGTCTTAATCCTAATGCAAAAGGTTATTGAAGGGATTTCAGCAAGAGCTGCAAATTAAACCCTCGTCCAATGTCTGACTGGCTGTGATCTGCTCGGAGACGATCTCTAAGGTTTAAACGAGGCAGTGTAACTAGTGAGTAATTCTTCTTTTGCCATATAATCGTAGTTGGGTGTAAATCAGGCTTCTCTGAGGACAGCATTTGTGGAGAGCATCATGACCGAGAAAACCTATGGGTTCAGGAAAAGCTGATAAATTCGATTCAGACAATTGGCACACCTGTCATGGTCGTGCTTATCAACGGGCACACCCTCAACATCACCTGGCTGGATGAATATGTTACTGTGCTTCTCGATGCCAGGCTCCCCGGTGAACAGGGGATACCATCTTAGGAGGCGTGAATTTCGGTGGGAAACTGGCTATCACCTTCCCCTGTAATGTGGGGTAGATATGGATCGATTATCGCAGGAAACCAACATGCAATCGATATAACCATGGCACTGAAGTTGAATATAAATTTGTTGATCAGAATAATAAGTTGCTCTATCCCTTTGGCCATGGACTGAGTTGCTCCACCTTCCGTTTTGATAATCTAGAAATTGGGGTTGCTGAGGTCTCGGCAGGCGAATCCTTCACTTTGAAGGTTGACCTAACCAAAGGAATCCTTATTTCGAAAAAAGATTTGGATATAGTTTTGTGGACTACGTCAATATATTGATGATAATTAGTATTGCATTCAACGTCAGATAACCGATGGCAGATTTGCCACCAAAAAATGTGTAAAACGCCAACAAACTAAACCATCTAACACTCAAATTCGGGTCCAAATTCCAGAAATATTATCCACCTTGCTCTGTAATATTAGCCAGTATATTAATAGGGTGTGCTTCCTCCATCCACATTAATTGACTGGCCACGTATGATCGATGCGTCATCAGAAGACAAGATGACAACTACCCTTGCTACTTCAGAAGGAAGGATCAACCTTCCTAATTGATTAGGAGCAAAGGATTGTAAAAGGGTTTCTGGGCCTGCATCGTTTTCGTATGAAATTTGTTCAGCAATATCAGTTAACATTTTTGTATGAACAGCGCCAGGGCAGATTGCATTTACATTAACCCCATATTCTGCCCATTCATCTGCGAGAGACCTGGTCAGGTTGATTACGCCTGCTTTCGAGGCGTTGTAATCCGCCTGATCTGGAAACCCGACTTTTCCGGCATTGGAAGCAATATTAATGATATTTCCTTTCCCTTGTTTGATCATTTGTCTGGCAGCATATAATGAACAAAAAAATAGACCTTTTAGATTTACTCCAAAAACAAGGTCCCAGTCTTCGGGTGTAATATCCAACGCTGGTCGGAGTTTGCAAATTCCTGCATTATTGATCAATATATCCAGATGCCCATATTTTTCAATCACATATTGAATGCCATTCTTGATACTCTCAATGGAAGTTACATCTAGCGCTATCGCATCAACCAAATTCAGGGATGAACTCAATTCATTTTCGACCGGGTCGAGAGTTTTTTTACTATAGTCTGACAAAATTGTAATTGCACCTTCTGCCAACATCTCACTAGCGATGGCTTTTCCAATACCGCCAGCAGCTCCCGTAATGAGTACAACTTTTCCTTTTAGTAACATCATTTTTCCTCGCGATTTGTGTAGTAAAACTTAGAATGTCCCAACGATGATAAGGTGTTTACCATTTTTTGAGTTGGTAGCAAGTAGAGTAATATAGCCGAATATGCTCTTTTAATGGTGGAAATATTGTGAAAACAGCGAATCTATATTTATTATGAGCGCATGGAAAGTATCTATGACGAACGGTTTTTCTTTTTTAAGCACACTGCAATTTTCGCTGCCACCTCAGCATTGTGCTTGATTAAAGCAACGTTAGCTTCCAGGCTTTTTCCTTTGGTTAATTCTTTAATGAATGAAAGTACATTTGGCGTGTATTCTTTACCAGAAATCCCCAATTCTGATGCTCGCCCTACAGCATTAGTGATTGCTTTATGGGTTTGTTCTTCTGGAATTGCGTCGCTTTCGGGGATTGGCACCGCAACTAACAATCCATTGGATGGATCAACCGAAAGAATAGCCAGAAAAATCTCAGCGACTTCATCTTCATTTTGTACGCTCCAGTCGACTTTGACACCACTATTTATTGAGTAAAACCATGGGAAAATTTGCGATTTCCAAACAACAATTGGTGTCCCATGAGTCTCCAGGTATTCTAGAGTAGCAGCTATATCCATGAATGCCTTTGCACCAGAGCAAACGGTTATGCAGGGATACTTTCCTAGAGCGAGGAGATCTGCCGAGATGTCAAATGTCTTGCTGGCATCTGGCCCGACAGCGCCTAATCCCCCAGTAGCGAATATATGAATACCGGCGGCATGTGTAATGGCAAGGCTCGCACTAACTGTTGTTGCTGCATGCATCTTTTTTGCCAGAATAAAAGGGATATCACGTTCACAGGCCTTTTTGATGTCTTTGCTCGTAGCCATGAAGGTCAATTCTTCTCTCGAAAGGCCAATACGGATTATTCCATCAATGATCGCGATTGTGGCTGGAATCGCTCCGGCTTCCCGGATAATTCTTTCAACCTCGGTAGCAGTTTCCAGATTGATCGGGTGTGGCATACCATGAGAGATAATCGTCGATTCCAAGGTTACTAAAGGAGCATCATTATTTAGGGCATCCTGAACTTCTGGATCAATTTCAATATAATCTTTTAGCATAAGAATTCCTTAAGATGTGTGGTTTCAATCAGGTCTATAGGTCGAAAAGTTTTTGAACCAAGCGCTCAATTTTTCAGCTAACTGTTTCTCTTTAGCCCCTCTGAGCATGTGGGTGAGTTTTTTGCAAGATGGAGCACCGGAATGTCCTCCGATATGTGTAATAATGCTTGAAGAAATAATATTTCCAATTATTGCAGATTCTTTATTGCCAAGTCCAATGGCTTTGCCAAAGATGAAGCCTCCACAAAAGGCATCTCCGGCTCCAGTTGAGTCAATAACTTCAACATTTTCTATTGCTGGTAAATGGTGTTCCTCGCTTGAAGAAGCCACATAGCTGCCCTCAGGTCCTAATTTTATAATCACAGTCTTTGGTCCCATATCAAGGAGCATTTTTGATGCTCGTATGGGGTCATCAAATCCAGTTATCAGACGGACTTCCTCCTGGTTTGGAAAGATAATATCAATTTCAGATAATATTTCGGGGTTGTTATGGTAATACTCTCGGGAAAACCAGTATGAAGGGTCAAGGGATATTAATGTGTTGGATTGCTTTGCCAATTTCATCAAATGTTGAACGTTCTTGAGTGAATTCTCATTCTGAAAACTGTATCCGGAGATATGTAGGTAAGTGCAATCGCTAAATGCATTCCTCGAAATTTTGGGCAATTCGCCATCCGCATTTACGCCACGGTATGAATAAAAGGTGCGTTCTCCCAGTGCTTCGCGTATAGCAATAGTAATCCCTGAATTTCCCTCAACTGTAAACACATATTTAGTAGAAACTCCGTGTCCCTTCAGATCTTTCTTCAATGATTCCCCAAACTGATCTTTTCCAACAAAGCCAATAAATGTTGTTGGAATGCCTAGCCGACCAGTGATTGCTGCGCAATTTGCTGCTGAGCCTCCTGGTTGAAACAGAATTTCCTCTACCTTTGCGTCTTCGCCAACCTTTGGTTGGTATGTAGTTCGAATATGGAAATCGATTCCAACATCACCGTAAACTAGCAATCTACTCTCCATTATGGATCGATCCTTGTGTAATTTATGTAGACTCCCGCACTGCAATTGTGGGTTTAAATATTACTTCCCGTGGTTCTAATGATGCATCACCTTGAATACGGTCAATAACCATTTGCATCGCTAAAGTGCCCATTTGAAGGGTGGGTTGAGAAACTGTTGTTAAGGATGGGGGATACAGTACCGCGAATGGTATATCGTCAAATCCTGCCACAGCAATATCATCTGGAATTTGAAGGCCTTGTCTTTTAATTGTATCCATCGCGCCGATTGCCATTAAATCATTGGCTGCAAAAATGGCAGTAGGGAGGGTTTTTAAAGCAAGCAGTTTCTCAGTTGCTAACCTGCCACCATCTACCATATAATCCCCCTCACAGATTAATCTTTTTATTGGTCGAAGATTATTGTCCGTAAGAGCTCTTTTGTAAGCATTTTTTCGAGCTTTAGCAGTAAGGTAATCAGCTGGGCCTGCAATATGGGCGATCCGCTTATGGCCTTTATTAATCAGATGTTTGGTAATATTGTATGCCCCCCAGTCTTGATCGAGCAACACTCGATCACAGTTAGGAATATGTATTTGTCTGTCAAGGCACACCACCGGTGCGTTTATGTTTATTGAGTTGCCGTAAACATTTTCTGGAACCTTTGATGCAACGAAAATCATGCCGTCTACTTGAAGTCCGATCAATTTTTTTACATAATTAATTTCCTTCTCAATACTACTTTCGATATTGCATAGAATAACATTTAAGTCATTCTTTTCAGCCATTTCTTCAACCCCAAGGGTGAGTTGAGGATAGAATGGGTTAGAAATATTGTCGATGATCAGGGCAATCAGGTTTGATTCCTTGGTTACAAGACTGCGGGCTAGTGCATTGTGTGAATAGCCCAATTTACGGATGGACTCCTCAACCCTCATCCGGTTGCTCTCACTAACATACCCAGAATTGTTAATTACGCGAGATACTGTGGCAATCGACACATTGGCATCCTTTGCCACGTCTTTCATGCTGATATTGACATTTTGATTTTTGTTTTTTGATGTCATAATGACGTAATATATGTAAAGCTTTACATAATAGTATAGCATTTTCGGCAAAAAATCAAGTATTTACTTGACTTAATCATGGAAATTTTGTATAGTAAGTATGAAAACGTTTACAGACAATGTAAAACGGGAGTTTAAATAAATCAATATTGAAAATAAGGAGAGTAGTCATGAAAAAGTTTTGGAAGCCATATGTCATACTATTTGCGATGATATTGATCCTGAGCGTGACCATTGCTTCGTGGTCTCCATCGGCTGCTGAGGAGCTGAAAGATTTAACCAAAGTTTCTCTGCGGCTAAACTTCCTTCCTCAGACCGAATATGCTGGTTCCTACATAGCCTTGTGGAATGGCTATTACGAAGAAGAGGGTTTAGATGTTGAGATCCTTGCCGCCGGGCAAGAACTGAGCACAATGAGCGCGGTAGCATCGGGAGGTGATACTTTCGGTGTGGGCGAACCACATGCAGTGATTATTTCCCGGGCGCAAGGTGTTCCTTTGAAGCACATTTTCCAGGGCGACACAGATGCTTATCTTCGTTACGTTGTTAAGAAATCTTCTGGCATCAAAGATATCGAAGATTTGCGAGGTAAAACCATCAGCCTCTGGCTCGGTGGTGGCGAATGGGAAATGATGTGCATGCTTCGGAAGGCTGGATTGGACCCTGAAATTGACCTCAATGTAACCGCTCAGCGTGTTGGCATGGTTCCATTTTATGAAAATCAAGTGGATCTTGCCCAGGTGACGACCTTCAATGAGTTGCAGCAGATTTACAGAGCTGGATATTCACCGGATGACATTATCGTCTTTCGCGCTGCCGATTATGGATGTGGTCTGGTTGGAAATGGAATCTTTACACTTGAAGAGACCATAAATAATCAGCCCGAAGTCGTTCAAGGGTTTGTCAATGCCACTGCACGAGGTTGGAAGTGGGCATTTGAAAACCCCAGAGAGACTGTTGAAATGTTTATCGAAAACTTCCCTGAACTCGATTATAGTGGTCAGTTATTAATGCTTGAGGAAGAGCGCAAGCTGTATCTTGGTCGCAAAGCCGGCGAATTGGGTGTTGGTTACCTGGATCCTGATTATCTTAGTGAGGCGGAGGCGGTCATACTGGACAATGGCCTAATCGATGCACCAGTTGACCTGGATGAAATCTATGCTCCGGAATTCTGGGAGAATATTCCTGACGAATACAAAATCGTAGAAGAATAAATCTTTCATCAAGCGGAAGATTTAAAATCCATAAAAAGG
The DNA here is from genome assembly GCA_964560795.1 of uncultured Anaerolineales bacterium. Classification (GTDB taxonomy): domain Bacteria; phylum Chloroflexota; class Anaerolineae; order Anaerolineales; family UBA11858; genus NIOZ-UU35. The sequence continues at coordinate 9,438 of CAZLNX010000241.1, forward strand.
AGTGCAGGAGAAGTCAAATCCATAGAATAAACTCCCGCTCATGTTCTCCTGCACTCAAAAAAACTATACCAT
>CAZLNX010000242.1:0-9504 GCA_964560795.1 uncultured Anaerolineales bacterium
GCATTTGACATAAATTATACGGTCAATCTGCCCAATTAGCGGAAAATATGCGCTACAATAGAATCAGATCATCCAGCATCGCATACTGGAATGGAGGGCAGTTATGCGTCACCCCATCCTACTATCTACTATTGTACTGATATTTTCCTTAGCCTGCACGCTTTCACCAACGCACGCTAACCACACAAATATCTCCGAACACAATCCCCTCGAAGATATATCCCATTGGCTCTATCTCATCGATGTCAATCTGGATGAAGAAACGATTACGCTTATTGAAGAATCAAATTACGATATGGTTGTAATCGACTACATACCATCTGAAGCATGGAATACAGATTTCCCTATGGCAGAGGTTGTGGATCGCTTTCACAACGCCACCCATCCGAAATTGGTTATCGCCTATATCGATACGGGACAGGCCGAGGACTATCGCACCTATTGGCAAGATGACTGGAAAATTGGTGATCCAGAGTGGATCGTATCTGGCGATCCCGATGGTTGGGAGGGCAATTACCCGGTGGCCTACTGGTATGATGAATATCGAGAGATCTGGCTTGGCGCTGAAGGTTTGCTGGGGCAAATTATCGATGCCGGATTCGATGGGGTCTACCTGGACTGGGTTGAAGCCTACTCCGATGAGAGCGTAACCGCCTTTGCCGAGGCTGAAAATGTCGATCCGGTCCAGGAGATGATTTGGTGGGTGATGGATATCGCTGAGTTTGGTCGCGCCCAAAATCCAAAATTCATCGTCATCGCTCAGAACGCGGCTGAATTGGCGGAATACGATGAGTACGTTGAGATCATCGATGCCATCGCCCAGGAACAAGTCTGGTTTGACGGCGGCGCAGATAACGAGCCCCCCGGCGATTGCCCGCTGCCGCGTACCGATGCTGAAATCGATACGCAAGCCTATTACAACAGCCTTTCCCCCGAGTGCCAACACCAATATGATGAATACCCAGAAAGCACCTTGCATGTCAGCAGCGAAGAATATCTCTATTATCTACGTTTGGCGCAAGAGAAAGGCATCCCTATTTTTACTGTAGATTACGCTTTGGAAGAGGAGAATATCGCCTGGGTCTATGAAACCTCGCGCACATTGGGTTTCGTACCTTTTGTCGGCAACCGCGCTTTGGATCAATTTATCGAACCATGGCCATGAAATATTAAATGAAACCGCAGACGCCGTAGGCATGTCAGCCCCGCCGTTGGCGCGCCCGCCAAAGGCGCGCAATACGTGACAAGGGCAGCAAGGCGCTGCAAACACAGATAAATGGGATGGGAATTATTAAAAAAATCATATTCATTCTTTTCATCTGTGGTTCATGATAGGTTCTAATCGCAAGCTGTGGAAGGAGCACTTCAAAATGAAGAAAGAACTTCAAATTCTCGTTTCTGTTATCACATTGCCAACATTGTTACTCCTCACCACATCTTGCACCTCTGCCCTAAAACCAAAGATTGAACCTGAACCGATCCAGCTATCTATCGCGGCATCCAATAATCCGGAAACACTCACAGAGTCATCATCATCTATCAATCATGTTTGGGCCAATGAAGGCGGCGACAAAGTCACCCAGGATGAACTGCGCGCCAGCAGCGATCCAAATTCGGTTCTCAACTCAGTCTGGGATGGATCAAGTATCTCGCTATTTGGGGCACGCAATGAGACCGTTAGCTTCAACCTGGTGCTGGAAGCCCCCAACGCAGATGCTCAAAACATAGAAGTTACGCTCACAGAACTTCAGGGGCCATCGGGAGCCACAATCAGCACGCGCCCAGCCTCTGGTGATGATCTTTTCAATTTCGTTGGGCGGAATATCGAGTTGTTCTATGTGCGCTATCTCGAAATCCAGGGCTTGAGTACCCTGACCTACGAAACCTACGACGAGCGACACATCCCCGAACGCTGCCGGCGTCCCTATGATGAGTACGGCGATGGCACTGGAACCTGGGAAGACCGCCACTGTCACAATTTGCATTATCCCGATATCGCTGTACCCCTTGAACTGGAATCACCATTCGCGATAACCGCCGGGAACAATCAATCCGTCTGGGGCGACATCTACATCCCAAAGGGAGTCCCTGCAGGGCCATACACTGGGAGCATCACCATTCTCGAAGATGGGGAACAAACCTGGGAGATTCCTATCCATCTACAGGTGCGCGATTTCACCCTGCCAGATTACCCCAGCGCCCTCACGATGATCTACTACAGCATTGAAAATCTCAACGAGCGCTACCTGGGCCCCGAAAATATTTACCCTGCCCCCAAGACCGATGCGTACGTACAATCGCAGCGTATTGCAGACCGCCATTTCCAGTTAGCTCACCGGCATAAAATCTCGCTCATAGACAGCTATATCCCCACTGATTTAATGGAGAAAGTCTGGCTCCACCGCTTGACCGGGGAGTTATTCACCAACGACGATGGATACGCCGGTGTCGGTGAAGAGGTGGGCAACAATGTATACTCCATCGGCACGTATGGGGGCTGGCCTTGGATGGGCTTGGGCCAACCGGCTATGTGGACTAACACCGATGAATGGGTCAACTGGTTTGACGCCCACCCGTTGGAAACACCGACCGAATACTTTCTATACTTGATCGACGAGTCTGACGATTTTGAAGAGATCGAGCTTTGGGCTGCTTGGATGGACAATAATCTCGGCTCTGGTGCACGCTTGATGTCCCTGGCAACTATGGACGCGCCATCAGCGGCTGCCCATGTCTCATCGTTGGATATCCCGACTTCCTTTGTGTTGGTCGCTGATCCCGACACCTGGGCACCTGCCGTTGAAGGTTATCTGAACGATCCCGACAAACGTTTCTACTACTACAACGGCGGCCGGCCGGGTTCGGGTACCTATGCTATCGAAGACGACGGCGTGGGGCTGCGCGCCTCTGCCTGGGCTCAGTACAAAATGTCCATTGACCGGTGGTTCTATTGGGAATCGACATACTACAACAACTTCCAGTGCTATGGGAGTTCCCAAGAAGCCTATACCAACGTCTTCAAAAGAGCGCAAACTTTCGGATGCTACGAGGAGGATGATCCCGAACTGGGCCAGACCGGTTGGAATTACACCAATGGCGATGGCGTTCTCTTCTACCCCGGAGTTGATTCTATATTTCCCGAAGAGAGTTACGACGTCATGGGACCCATCGCTTCGCTGCGATTGAAACTGATCCGCCGCGGCCTGCAAGATGCAGATTACCTCGCTATGGCCGCTGCGATCGATCCTGCTAGAACCGCAGAAATTGTAGAAGAGATGATCCCGAAGGTTCTTTGGGAGTACGGCGTGGATGATCCTGAAGATCCAACCTGGGTGTACACGGACATAAGCTGGCCCACCGACCCCGATGTTTGGGAGGCCGCCAGAGCCGAGTTGGCAGATATCATCGAGGGCGCACAGGAATAACAAGTTTTTACAGAGTTTATACTTTGCCTGAACAACTTTTGAACATCTTATCGATAGACTTACTGATAGTGAGGCCTGCCATGTCCAAGAAAATAATTACTTTTATGATATGTATGTTTGCTCTGGGAACCTTGGCCTGCAATGCTGCACAATTTGTATCTCAGAGAAAAGAACCAATAGCTTCTGCACCCAGCAATGATTCGGATACAACTGCAAACAGTTCCAATGACCAAGATCAATCAAACCAGTTTGGTGGAGTATTTTTTGCCATACACATTGAAACCAGCGACCACGCAACTCATAGCAACTCTGTTGCTGACGAATGGAACATGCTCGAAGAGTTGGTCGCAACCGCAGATGAGTATGGCCATAAACTTACTTTGGAATTCCAACCCCAATGGGCAGAGTATGCGTTGGAAAATCCCGATAAACTGGCCCAAATTCGTACCTGGGAAGCAAACGGTCACGAAATCGCGGGGCATCACCATGGGGTTAGTCATGCAGCCTGGGACGGTTACACCAACGTCTCAGGGTATCAGGATCAAGCCAAGTACCGCGGCACGATGGATGACGCCATGGCATTTCTCAATCAACTGCCAGCATCAGGGCGAATATTGACCGCCGGTTTGACCGATGAGGACAGCGATTGGCCAGAAGGCGTGATTTATGCCACGGGTGGTCAGGGGCAGTCCGGTGGCGGATTGTTATCGGTACCTAAAAGTATTAATTACCAGGGGGAATCTGTTGCACAAGCAATCAATCAGGGTTATGGCCTGCAGATCGGTCCCACAGCCAGCTTAGAAGAAATCGAAGGTGCTCTCCATCAAGCCACTTCGGACCAAGTATTGGGTATCGTTACCCATCCCTACGATTTTGCGAAAAATCCGGAGCTGTTCATCGCTTTATTTGATTTGCTTTCCGAATTTGACATACAGATCAGGACTGTAAGCGACATATTGGATAATGGCACAACCAGCAAGCCAATCGGTCAAGATGGGCAAATCGCATTCGATCCAGCGAATCTAGGGAAGACGTTCGAAAATATTACCTACTGCACCGCCAATGGCGAAGCATTGTTGATGGATATTTATTATCCGGAGGAAATCGATGGCCCCTGGCCTGTTACTGTTTATGTCCATGGAGGAGGCTGGGTCAGCGGCGATAAATCCAAAGGCGCAGGCTATCGCATGGTTGAGCCCCTACGCAAGCAGGGTTATCTTGTTGTATCAATCAATTATCGCCTCTCTCCAGAGTATCAATTTCCAGCCCACATCGAGGATGTCAAATGCGGCATTCGCCATCTACGCGCAAATGCATCTTTTTACAATCTTGACCCCGAACGCATCGGTGCCTTTGGCGGCAGCGCCGGGGGGCATCTGGTTGCCCTGCTAGGCACCAGCGATGTGTCATCAGGGCTGGAAGGCTCAGAAGAATATCAAGAATATTCCAGCCGCGTTCAAGCCGTTGTGGACCTATTTGGCCCCACGGATGATGACGCATTCTGCATACCCCAGAAAATCGAAACCGTTTTTGGCGCTGAAGCCTGCGAAGATGAGATCATCAGCATCGCCAGCCCGATGACATATATTTCCGCCGATGACCCGCCCTTCCTGATCTTCCATGGCGACCAGGATGATGTCGTGCCTATCAGTCAATCTGAAAGATTGCATGAGGCACTGACAGCCGGGGGAGTACCGTCCACGTTTATCACGGTCGAAAATGCCGGTCACGGTTTTTCACGCGCTGGCGACGGCGAGTTTAACCCCAGCATGAGAAATATCCTGCAGATGGTGCTAGATTTTTTCGATGAGCATCTCAAAACTAACACTTCAGAAACCTCGCTACCACAGAGTGAGAAGCCTATAACTCCGGAAGAGGATACACCAGTTCCCCCTGTCTATTTGACTGTCGCATTACACATCGAAGACACACCCGTTTACGCCAATTGCCAGGCTTATCCTGATTTTAGAGAGAAATTGCTTCAGTTCGCCGAAGCAGTGGCATCCTATGAAGCAGCCATCAACCTGCAAATAGATTACGAGTTTTTCGTGGGAGTCTCTCGTTGCGAAACTGCTGCAATGCAGGCGGACACTCAGGGTCAAAATGTGCTTGATTTCCTGGCGGAAAGCTATGGCTACGAGATCGACGCCCATCAAGAAGGCGGATGGGACAAGGAGGGCCAGGACAACTATGCCGATATCCGCTATCTGGGTGGTCAGGTCACCACTGCAATCAGTGAGAACGCCGGCGGCCTGGTGTGGGATGACTCCGAACAATGGCAAACGCTAACTCAAGGGGAGCGTGGCTTGCTGTACCCAGACTTCATCTGGACACCTGAAGTGTTGACCCTGGCAGTCAGTTCCCAACATCATCTTGGCGACTTCACTGATGATGATATTGCCAGTGGCGTATGGATACCCGAAGGATCTGGAGACGATTTCTGGACACACGATCCCAACGGACCGATGGTATACGTTGGCCCAGGTGAATATGATAATTGGGGGGCAAAAAGGGGGAAACGCACCACCTATGAGTTCATACTGGATGTGCTGGCGCAACTCGAGGTTGGCTCGCTTGAGCGCCACGCAATGTACACTGCCACGATTGCTGTACCGCAAAGCATCATCTTTCATCCCGAGGAACATGCCAAATTACAGGGCCTACTTGATGAACTATCGCCTCTAGTCGATGCCGGGAAAATCGAATATGTCACCTATTCACAGGCGCTAGAAATCTGGCAAGAAAAGTATCAGGCCAAGCCGAATATTTACATCAACCCATAACCAATCTTTAAGGATATCAGTTATGAAACGCACCCTTCTCTCTCTTTTGATCTTAATTTCCATGGCCTGCACCCTGAGTGGCTTTTCAGGAGAAGATATCCCACCAACAGAAGATGCAGCACCAGTCCAAAGTGAAAATCGCTGCGGCGATGGCGTCTGTGACGGACCAGAGAACGCCGCTAATTGTCCCGATGATTGTGAGGTATCTCCGCCTCAGGCAGAAGAATCCGCTCCAGAGTCGGTTTGCGCCTTACCGAACCCACAGCGTGCAATCGTTTCCGAGGATCTGCTGGAATTCAAAAATTATTATGCTGACAGCAGCTTTGAAGAAGGTATCGCTGAAGTAGATATCTTAAGCCACCCAAATACTGATCTTCAAATGGCGCTAATTGAGCGGTCTCAAGAGGCTGCCCATAGCGGCTCGTGGGGTTATGCCGTCAAAGCCGGCGTCAACCAGGGAGCCACTTTTGGGGCTAGGGGCTATGTCGAAAAAGGCGAAGAGCTGCTATTCTCAGCCTGGGTACGAACCTCCGAAGGGGTTACGCAAATCACCCCAATGGTCTTTTGGGTGGAAAGAGAAAACGATTTGGGAATCCCAACCAGAGGAGAATCCTTTACCGTCGGCCAAGAGTGGACACAGGTACAACTCAAAACTTCCACAACCAAGGCTGGCTTCTATGCTCTACTGACATTTGAAGTCGGACCGGAAACCACGCTCTTCATTGATGATGTAGAAATCTCCGTGCCACTTTGGCATATGGCAGAGTATGAGGGTCAAAGCCGAACAGTTGGCGTCGTGACGGTTCCAACAGAAGCAACTGCAGTGACGCACTTTAACATCGTCATCCACATCGAAGACCCCAATTTGCTAAATACCAACCGTGCTTACTTCGAACAGCAGACTGCCATCTTCACTGAATTGGCAAGGATCCTCCACCAGCACGGCGGCTTCCTGACCATCCAGCCCGAACAGGATTGGCCCCAGGCGGCCGATGCCGGTTTCCACCCCGGGCTGCTGGCCGATTTGTCCCAGAATTACAACGTGGTTTACTCAAACCACACCCACGGTCCAAACTGCATTGACCCCCAGGGTGTTCCGCGCAGCTCAAACGATTGCAATATGAACAAAGACTGGGATAAGGGCATAAGCGATGATGACATCATCGCTTATGCTAAAAATATGCGCCAGCTGTTCGAGAGTGCATCAGGTATCCCCGTTACTGATCACAACGGTAACTTCGACTTCACCGAAACTACCCGCTTCGTCGAAGCTGGCATAAAGACACTCTCCGTTTTCAAGAATAAGAACTCCCAAAGCTCATACGATTATCTGTACAACAATCCCTGGCGCCCCGGACAGGGCAATGCACTGCAGGATATCAAGGGTTTCCTAACCCATGATCCCAACACGCAAATCGTCTATATCCCTGGCTGGGGACAAGCCCTTACCCGCCACCACCAACGCGTCACCGAACGCATCAGCCCGATGCTCAGCCAGTTCATCCGCTTCGCTGATCCCCAGCGCGTCAATTCCTTCTACGTCATCACCCATGTAGGCCATTTCTACTCCCGTACCGGCGATCCTAACTATCTGCACTACAACGAAGCCAGCGGCGAAGTCGAGTATTCCCAGGAATTTCTCGATCACATCAACGCCTGGGACGAGATGTTGACTGATGTCATCGACCCCTTGGTCAAAGAAGGATATCTGCAATGGACTAGTTTTTCCAAAATTGGCGAACTTTATGAAGCATGGGAATCAACTTGTAAGGATGGCTGATATGAAGAAACTAACAATATTATTTCTCGCACTGATCACAATCGCAGTAGCGTGTTCTGCAATAGAGTTTGCATCACCGACGGAGGAGTCTATCATAGTACTCCCAGTAGCCGCCCAAACCACGCCCCAACCCATCGCTGCAAAATGGGATCTATGGGTGGATGGACCACATCTGCGGGGAGCCAACATATACCAAAGACACGTGTACCTCGAGATAGATGGGTCCGAATTCATGGGACCTGGGCCATTAGGACCACCTTACGTTCAGGCAGACTTCGACCTACTCGCAGAATGGGGTGCCAACTATGTCAATATCTCTCATCCCGGATTGTTCACAGAAAACCCTCCCTACGAACTGGACAACGATGTTCAGGACAACCTGGATGACATTCTCGGGATGATCGAAGAAGCTGACATGTTCGCCGTGATTAGTTTTCGCACTGGACCCGGACGCAGCGAGTTTGGCCTGTGCTGCTTCGAAGAAGTCGGTGGTTGGTACGATGAAAGCTATCTCAATAACGAAGTCTGGCGTGACGAAGAGGCCCAAGCCGCTTGGGCAGATATGTGGACCTATACTGCTGAGCGCTATGCAAACAACCCCATTGTTGTTGGTTATGACCTGATGGTAGAGCCCAACAGCAACGAAGTCTGGCTGGACGAATGGGATCAAGGCATCTTCTATGCGTGGTATGGCGGCTCCCTTTACGATTGGAACTCATTCTTCCCCAAGATTGTCTCAGCCATCCGCCAGATTGATAGTAGGACACCGATCATTGTAGGGGGAATGGGATACAGCTCCATTGATTGGCTGCCATTTATCCAGCCTATTGAGGACGATTACATCATCTACGCTGCTCATCAATACGCCCCGCATGGCTATACGCATCAAAGGGAACGCCCTAAATACACCTACCCTGGCGAAATTGATTTAGATTGGGATAACAGGGACGATCCCTTCAACCGTACCTGGTTAGAGGATGAACTCTTTCCCATCATCGACAATTTCATCGCAAAGCATGACGTGGTAGTAACTATCAATGAGTTTGGATTAATTCGTTGGGTTCCGGGCGCTGCAGCCTTTGTTTCTGACGAAATGGAACTCCTCGAAGCGAGGGGCATCAATCATGCTCTCTGGGAATGGCAAACTTCATGGGAGCCCCTTCAAGAAGAGAACGATGCCTTCAACTTTCGCCATGGGCCGGATCCCGAGCACCATGAAGATGTCGATACCAGCGACCTGATCGAGGTCATCAAAGCATATTGGATATTAAATTTCTATCGCCCCTCGAACACGAATTTTATTAATCCATAAACCCCTAACAATACCTTCGCCAATTAAGGCAAAGAAATGTGTACATTAACAGGATGAATACAGCCTAAAGAAGCGACATGGCCGAAAATTTGGTCAAATAAAATAGGTTCTGGTTTTTGCGGAAGCATTTTTATTGTTTCTTTGAAGTACTTAGCCTATATTTCGCACCTTAAGAATCGAATAGAGAGATAAAACTAGCGGAAT
>CAZLNX010000243.1:0-9476 GCA_964560795.1 uncultured Anaerolineales bacterium
TTTTGTTGCTCAACGCTTCTGTTTTGCCTGAGTTACTGCAGTAGAGTCACCCATAAAATATGATTTGGCAAGCCTACCCAAGTGCGGTATGATAACTGACTTATGCGAGGAAAACCATTGATCCAATTCGCTATGCGCAATAAAGTTTGGTTTCTCTTTTTAGTTCTGATCAGCATCCTGACAGCCTGTTCACTTACAAATCAAGTAGCTACAGATAATCTTGAAGCAGCCAGCGAGACTAGCGGCCTATCTGACCTGACCACCCCAACGGTAGTTGCAGTCAATATCCCCGCGACCAGTGATGACGATAATGCCGAATCCCAGGTGGCGTCACCAACGCCAAGACCTACCCGCACACCCTGGCCAAGTGAGACACCTTCAGAGACAATCGATTCTTTCATTCGGATTGGCCCAAACAACTTCCCCGATTACATCAACCCCCTAACAGGCTTGCCCGCGCCAAATCCAGCTTTGCTAGACCGTCGGCCGATCATTGCAAAAATCCCCAACTACCCTCACGCTGTGCGGCCACAATCGGGCATCTCATTGGCCGATCAAATCTGGGAATACTACCTGGAATGGGGTCTGACCCGTTTTGTCGCTGTCTTCTACGGCAACGATGTATCCCGCTTTGGACCGCTCCGTTCCGGGCGCATCTTTGACGAACATCTTCTCAGCATGTACAATGCCATCTTCGTCTTCAACGGAGCCGACAAACGCACCTTTGACTACTATGAAGAAAAAGAAGTAGATACCGGCTACTTTGTTGTCGAGCAGTTTTGCCCACCCCTGTGTCGCGACGACAACATGACGACATACAATAACCTCTTTGGCAACACCAGCCAGGTGCATGCCCTAATCCGCAATCGCGGTCTCGATGACAGTCGTCAGGATCTTTCTGGCAACTTCTTCTCTTCGATCAGCGGGCGAGATTACAGCGAAGCGGATGATGTCTATGTAACCTACTCGTACGCAAATTATGCCCGTTGGGTCTACGATCCCAATTTAGAGCAATATGTGCGCTATCAGGGCAGCGTAGATAACTACGATGGCGTCAACGCAAAATACGAACTCCATACCGATGCGCTCACTGGTCAGCCGGTCACTGCAGCCAATCTCATTATCCTGATGGTTACCCACGATTTCTATCATAAATCATCGGATACTGAAGTATTCAGCATCGATCTCACCGGCAGCGGCGACGCCTTCGTCTTTCGCGACAACAAGATGTACCGGGCACGCTGGCACCGGTACGACAAACAAAAACCCATCGCCATCCTAAGCTCTGATGGCAGGAGTTTCCCTTTGAAGCCGGGCGTTACATTCTTCCAGGTTATCAACCGAACGTCAGAAGTCATTCAGTTGGATCAAACGTTTGTTTTTGAATTTGCCCGTCCCCCTGACCCAGAAGATTAATTCATTTCTATATGAAAAAAGCCTTCCTGCAATTTTTGATTTTAATAGCATTTGTCGTAAGCAGCTGCGCCCAGGCTGAAACGCCGTCCCCGACAGGAGATCCGACCGACCTCGTTGTGGATACCGTTGCCCCTACGGATACCTTGGCCCCGACGCGGGTGCCACCAACTGCGACCCCCACAGAGGTTCCTCCCACCCCAACAGATCAGCCAACTGCTTCAGCTACTGCAACTGCGACAGCAACCCCCAGCCCCTTGGATAACTACCCCGCCGAGGGGTATGGTCCCATGCACTTTCCCGAAGATATCAACCCGCTGACCGGGCTGCCAGTGGAAGATCCCAGTTTATTGGATAGACGCCCCATTGCCGTAAAGATATCCAACGGACCGCGCGGCGTTCGGCCTCAATGGGGACTTTCTTTCGCAGATCATGTTTATGAGTATTATCACGAAGGTTGGCGCACGCGCTTCAATGCTATCTTCTATGGACGAGATGCTGAACTCGCTGGTCCGATCCGTTCAGCACGCTTCGCCGACGAGCATTTCATTCATATGTACAAAGCCTTCTTCGCCTATGGCAGCGCAGATGCCCGTGTGCTTTGGCGCTTATTCGACACCGGGCTTGGTAAACGTTTTGCTTCCATTTCTGATTCACCTTGTCCTCCCACTGCAGATTTCCCACTCTGCCGAACTGATCCTAACGGCTACAACCATCTAATCACCAACACAGCCATCCTCAGCGAACATTTCACCGAAAAACATATCGACAATTCACGTCAGTATTTGGATGGTCTGTTCTTCCTGGCAGACCCACCCGAAAAAGGCTTCGATACAGGGAACAGCGTCACCATTCGCTACAGCCAGAGTTTTTATAACCGCTGGGATTACGATCCCGCGTATGGGCAATATGTACGTTATCAAGATATCATTGATGACTCCTCCGGAGGAAGTGGTGAAGCCTTCGAAGTACTCACCGATCAGCTTTCTGGAGAGCCAATCCGAGCGGACAATGTGGTTGTACTCTTCGCTTCACACAATGCGTACTCCCGCTCTCCTGAAATGTGGGAGATAAACTTGATTAGTTATGGAAAAGCAATTCTCTTCCGCGACGGACGAGCGTACGAATTAAACTGGGGCAGAGTTGGTAGTGAAGAGATGATCTCTCTCGTGTATCCTGATGGCAGTCGTTTTCCACTCCGACCAGGCAATACCTGGTTCCAGATTATCGGCACATCGTCACTCATGACCAACGACGGAGCTAACTGGCGATTTGAGCATGTGGCTCCCTGACAATAGAAGTTTAGCTATTTTGAAAAGCTAAACTTCTATACACGTATCATGAAACCAAAAAAGCGTGATTACACTCCATTATTTCTAGCCTTCGTGGCCATTGCCTTAGCCATCCTGGCTTGGCGCCAGGGCGGAATTGAGTTAACTACAAGCGGCATCCGCAGTGGCGGAAAACTATTACTTCAAGTTTTCCCACTTCTCATTGCCGCATTCCTGACCGCAGGTTTGATCCAGGCTCTTGTGACCGAAGAGACCGTGACCCGCTGGCTGGGCTCAGAATCTGGCTGGCGCGGGATCGCCTTAGCCTGCATTGGCGGTGCGCTGATCCCCGGGGGGCCCTATGTCTACTATCCCATTGCCGCAGCGCTGCTAAACACGGGTGCTGGGCTTGGGGTATTGATTGCCTTTGTAACCGCGAAGAACTTATGGTCGATCTCGCGCATTCCTGTAGAAGTTGCCCTGTTGGGACCACGGATTACAATCGTTCGCTTTATCGCGACACTGGCTATTCCGCCTTTGTTAGGGTTTGCGGCTGAGGCTCTCTTTGGCCAAAAGATCGAAGGAATCCGCAAAGCGATAAACAAAACTTCCGAAGTCTTTGAGACTTCGGAAGTTTCCGAGGAAGAATCTTGAACACTGCCATCATCACACTATGGATTATCGCCGGGGGGCTGATCATCTATGCTGCAAATCGCCGCGATGGCAGCCTGCAAAAAGGCGCTAATTTGGCTTGGAACACGGCCAAACGTAATGCCGCTCTTTTGGTAGTTGCTTTCATTATTGTGGGCTATGTCAACGTACTTTCTCCCACGCAACTCGTTCAAGAGTGGATTGGACCTGACTCCGGCTGGAAAGGGTTGTTCCTGGCTGAGGTAATTGGTATGTTGTTGCCTGGCGGACCTTATGTTGTATTTCCCCTGATCGCTGTGCTCTACAGTGCTGGCGCGGGTTTGGGGCCTGCTGTAACCCTGGTTACCAGTTGGGCCACACAGGCATTGTTGACCATCACATTTGAGCTACCATTCATGGGCTGGCGATTCACGGCCATCCGCTGGGGGTTAGGGTTGATCGTACCATTGCTGGCAGGAGCAGCAGCCCAAGCCTTATTCTAGCAACTCACCAGTAAGAAATAGTCGCGTTCGTAGTGACGCACGAGAGTGCGTCCTAGCCAGTGACGGGCACTCTCGTGCCCTACTGCGAGCCCATATAAATTCGATTAGATAAGAATCAGGGTAGTCATACATTTTTAATGATACGCTTGACCAATCCTGGGCCTGCATAGATCAGACCCGTAAAAACCTGCACCAACTTCGCCCCGGCATCAAGTTTCTCTTTTGCGTCATCAGGCGTCATAATCCCTCCCACTCCAATGATAGGAAGCTTTCCATCGGTACGCTGGTGGATCTTTCGCACTATCTCTGTGCTGCGCTGACGTAAGGGTGCACCGCTCAAACCGCCGGTCTCATTGGCAACGGGCGAATTGATTTCACTCCGGCTGACCGTTGTATTCGTTGCGATGACCCCATCCATCCCAGTGCGGATGATAGCGTCGAGGGCATCATCTAGTTCGGGATCTGTCAGATCGGGGGCTAATTTCACGAGTATGGGACGATACACGTTCAACATCCCACGTTTAACGTTCAATTGGGAAAGCAAATCTTCCAGGAATTCACGGGCTTGCAGGCGGCGCAGGCCAATAGTGTTGGGAGATGAAACATTGACCACCAGATAATCTGCCAGAGGGGAAAATTTCTCTAACAGATAGAGGTAATCTTGAGCTGCTTCTTCGTTGGGCGTATCTTTATTTTTGCCAATGTTGACGCCGAGGATAGCCGCTGACCGCTGACGGTTGGCCATTGACAGCTTTTTCTCAACAAAGTCTGCCCCTCTACCAGGGAAACCCATGCGGTTGATAACTGCTTGCTCTTCAGGGATGCGGAAAACCCTCGGTTTAGGATTTCCCGCCTGAGAGAGCGGTGTGACGGTGCCAACTTCGATATGACCAAAACCCAGGCACGATAAGCCTCGCCAGGCTAAACCATCTTTATCATATCCGGCAGCCAGGCCAATCGGGTTGGAAAACTGTAACCCAAAAACCTCTACCTGATATTGACTATGCGCAGTAAACATTCGCTGAAGCGGAACGCGCAACAGCGGCAGTCCCCCCACCAAACGCAGCAGATTGATGGTCAAATCGTGAGCGCGTTCGGGGTCGAGACGGAATATCAGGGGACGAAGAGTCTTGTACATAAACATTACACGTTTTACGTTTCACTTTTCACGTTCAAGAATGCTTTCACTTCGGCAATTTTCTCCGCAGGAACTTTCCCAGCGTTCTCATAGAAATCTAGCAATTCTGCCAGAGTCAACACAGCATGCAGGCGATATCCGCGTTCGGCGAGTTCGTTCTGCCCTTCAGCGCGGCGGTCGATCAGCACAACCACATCCTGCACTTCCATTCCCGACGATGTCAGTTTCTCGATACCCTCGAATTTGCTACCTCCAGTTGAAATCAAATCGTCGATGACCACAGCCCGGTCGCCAGCCTCATACACCCCCTCGATCTGGGCTTTGGTGCCGTACTCCTTGACTTCCTTGCGCGGGTAGATCATCGAATGGTTGCCCTGCAAGGAAATAGCAGTAGCGATGGGCATCGCCGCGTAGGGTAAAGCAGCCAGATGATCAAACTCAAGATCCCCCAGGATTTGAATAAAGGCATCAGCAACTTGAGCCAACAATTGGGGGTAATGTACCAGCCGCCGGAGATCGATATAGACAGGCGACTCGTTCCCCGATTTGAGGGTGAAGCGGCCGAATTTGATACAGCCGGCTTCCAGTAAACCAGTGGCCAGTGAGCAGTGTGCAGTGGATAGTGGACTGTTTACTACATACTGTTTACTGATCACTTTGCGTTCTTGATTTATGGCATCACGCAACGCCATTGCCGCCTGGCGCGGATCTTCCGCCCGAGAGATGCCCCGCGAGACGGGAATCAGCATTCCCAGACCATCAGAACGCAGCCCGGCCTGGAGCGCCGCGCCCAGGTCCCCACCTTGGGCACCAACACCTGGGGCAAGGATCCACAAGTCAGGTGCAACCGCTCGGACGCGGGCTAAGGATTCCGGCTGCGTCGCGCCGACGACGAGGCCGAGGTTGTCATTGGTATTCCATTGTGAGGCCAGGTGGGCGACATGTTCGTGGAGTGAGGAGCGTCGAGAGTCGGAGGCCACATGCAAATCCTGGAGATCGGCTGCACCGGGGTTGGAGGTTTTGCAGAGGAGGAAGACGCCTTTCTCAGGGTCAGCGATGAAGGGATCAACGGCGTCACGGCCCAGGTAGGGATTGATCGTGACAGCATCAACACCCAGGGTGTGGAAAGCAGCCTGGGCGTAAGCCTGCGCTGTGGAAGCGATGTCGCCGCGCTTGGCGTCGAGGATCACCGGGATGTCATCGGGGATCGCAGCGATCACATTTTGAAGTGCAATTATCCCTTCAGGACCAAGGACTTCAAAAAATGCGGCATTAGGCTTGAAGGCCGCAGCCACATCAGCAGTAGCCTCTATCAGGCGTAAGCAAAACTCAAAAATGGCAGCCCCACTGAACTCAGGCAAGTCGCTCCTGTGAGGGTCCAGACCTACACAAAGCAAAGAATCAACTTTCTTTACGCGGTTCTCCAAAGAAGAGAAAAAAGTCATATTAACTCCGTCGGACGTCAGGACGTCGAGACTCATTATGCCTTACCGAGTACCATCGCAAGCAAGGCCATACGAACGTACATGCCATACTCCATCTGGCGGAAGTAGGCTGCGCGAGGGTCATCGTCCAATTCCATGCTGATCTCGTTAACTCGAGGCAAGGGGTGCATAATGATCGTTTCAGACTTGGCATGCTGCATGGTCTCAGGGGTGATGACATATACGCCGCTAACCTGTTCATAATCTTCTGGGCTATCGAAGCGTTCTTTTTGCACGCGAGTGACATAGAGCACATCGCTTTCAGCAAGCAGGCCATCCAGGGATTTGTATTCACTTTGCGGGATGCCTTTCTCATCCAATTCGGCGATGGTTTCGGGTGGCATGCGTAAGATTTCTGGAGCTACGTAATTTATGCGCACATCGAATAGTGAGAGCAAGCGGGAGAGGGAATGCACGGTTCGCCCGAATTTCAGATCTCCGAGCATGGTGATAGTAAGGCCATCAACCCGGCCAAGTTCTTCGATAATGGTAAAGAGATCGAGCAATGCCTGCGTGGGGTGTTCACCAATGCCGTCACCTGCGTTGATGATGGGTTTGTGCGCGTATTCGGCCGCCAGGGTAGAAGCGCCTACTTCGGGATGGCGCAACACAATAACATCGGCGTAACATTCCAATGAGCGCACAGTATCCGGCAAAGATTCGCCTTTAGAAACTGATGAGTATTTGACCTCGTTAATCGGGATCACACTGCCACCCAAACGTTCCATAGCTGCCGTGAAAGATGAAGAGGTTCGGGTAGAGGGTTCATAGAATAAGTTTGCTAGAATTTTACCCTTGAGCAAATCAAAGGTGCCGATACGTTCCACCATTGCACGCATCTCATGAGCCACATCAAATATGTATTCCAGATCTTCACGGGTGAATTGTTTGACAGAAAGAATATCCTTTCCATACCAGGGCGCGTTGCGCTGGTCGCCGAAAGGCAGGTGTGGGCTGGGGGGATTTATCATCATGGTTTTACTCCTTCATTTTGTTACAAGTTACGAGTTGCATGTTGCAGAGAGCAGGTTGCAGATTGTAAGTTGTATATTTATACGTTTGAACGATCTAAATTGCGAACGTTTTGACCAAAGCCAGGCTTCGCCAGAATCTGGCCATTATTGAAGACTTCTTGACCACGCAGAACCACACGGTTGATGCGACCGCGCACTTTCCAACCTTCGAATGGAGTCCAACCGCAGCGGGTGTGGGATTCCTGCGCGCGAATTTCATTCTCAGCCTGGGGGTCGACTTCAATCCAGGTTTCAGCTTGTTCTGGGAGGTTGAAGATTCGCCGGGGATTGGTGTGCAAACGGGTGATGATATCTTCGAGTGTCAGGCGGTCAGCGTGGAGCGCCATTAGAAGGAGAGGCAAAGCTGTTTCCAGGCCAGGGAATCCGGGGGGTGGATTTTCGCTATTTTTTTCTTCCAGGGTATGCGGCGCATGGTCCGTGGCAAAGCAATCGATCACTTCCAGGTTGTCCCACAAGGCTTGTTGGTCTTCAGGTGTCGCCAAGCGAGGACGCACCTCAGCGCGCCCAGCACCGATATGAGGGATATCATCCGTAGACAAAAACAAATGGTGTGGGGCTACTTCACAAGTTACCGGGATGTTTTTCTCTTTTGCCGCCTTGATCAGCAGAATCTCCTCGCGCCGCGATACATGGCAGATGTGTACCGGACGCTGATAGAGTCCGGCAATGAAAAGCAGAGCTGCCAACGTCTGACGTTCGGCATGGGCGACGATGGGCTGGGAGGGGGGCCAATGCTCGAAATGAGCCATCCAGGCCGTGATATCGTCCAACAAGAGCGGGCCGTAGGTTGCATCAAGGTAAAATTTCAATCCCGCGGCTTTCGGGGCCAAGGTGGGCAGATCAGAAGCGTTAGTTAAATTTGCGCCCAGGAAAATACCATAGTCACAATGCGCTTTTTCGCTGGCAGCCGAGTTTGCTATTTCGAAGGCATCAGCATCCACTAACGGAGGCTGCGTATTAGGCATAGCCAGCACAGTTGTAATACCACCAGCTAAAGCAGCCGCAGTACCCGTGGCGAAATCCTCTTTGTGTGTCGCTCCGGGTTCACGCAAGTGCACATGCACATCAATCAATCCGGGTAGTTTCATTGTGTTACCTTTTTGTGTTGCTTGATTATCACGTCAAGCTGCCAACGTTCATTTTGCAATAATATGTGGCAAAAAAATAGAGCCGATAATGGCTCTATAAATAAGTCGACAATAAAATCCCTGGTGTTTGAGCACCAGGGCAGCGAACGGTCGCTTGAAACCTACTTCCTTGATCATTTCCCGACACTCCTGTGCCGGGGTGGTGAGAGTATGTGGACACCCAATGGGTGTCTCGCGCAAAATAAAATCGCCCACGAGAGCGCATAGCTCCGGGGCGTTGGTATTCATATATGGACGTTTTCAGGCTGTTCATATCGGGCTGTATTTTATGGGCATTTAAAATTTTGTCAAGGGAATTACACAAAATCGAGCAAATCATTATCCAGCCCTTGACAACATAACCCTTACACGATATATTCCCGCCCAACAATTGCAAAAAACAAGAACTGTGAAGAGGACGAGTAAGCGTCGAAACGACGGCACAGAGAGTAAGGAATTGGTGAGAACCTTACCCAATCGCCGACGCCAAATGGCCCTCAGAGTTGCAGGGCAAAAGGGTTTCCATAACGAAATCTGAGTAGCCTGAGCCGGAACTGCCACCGTTATCAGGGCAAAGGGTATCGCGCCTTTGAGCGCCGTACTCGACTGAGTGAGGCTGGCCTCTTTTGTTTATTTTCCGTCGCATCGTCGACGGATTTTTGTTTAATGGGTCAATTTCTGAGTTTAGCCTAACCAGGGTGGCACCGCGAGAACCTGCTCTCGTCCCTGAGACGAGAGCAGGTTTTTGATTCTCAAAAAATGCAGCAAAGACAAAAGAAATGAATGGGCTGGCTTTTTTTGAGCAAATTGTTGGTGAACCATAGGAGACTCTACTGCAAAAAGGGTGCTAGACCCTCCTCAAAACAGCAAAAGTTT
>CAZLNX010000244.1:0-9410 GCA_964560795.1 uncultured Anaerolineales bacterium
TAAACTTTTGCTGTTTTGAGGAGGGTCTAGCACCCTTTTTGCAGTAGAGTCAAATGGTACAATCCTGGGGCTGCATTAGATGTCGAAATCTGATCCAGGGAGGCTTCCTTTATTATGACGCGTGACCTGCGAAAATATGCCAACCAGACAAATTTCCGTTCGTTGATTGGATTTTTGCTCTTGTTATTCCTTGTGGGGGATGGTTTGATATACGTTTTTTACGGGCGTGAATCAGCCGTTATGGGTTTGATCTGCCTGGCTGCAGGTGTGGCGCCTTTGTTAATCATCGGGTTGATCTTGTGGGGGATGGAGTGGGTGGTCAAGCGGGCTAACCAAGAATAGGACATTCGATATAACATCTAGTTGAAAAAAGGCCACCTGACGAAATCATATAGGGTAATGGGGGATAAACCTGATTCTCGTTGATCAACCGCGCTAATCAGTCAAGCGAACATTATTAGGTACAGGAAAAATTTAAATCATGACTCGATTTCTCGATTTACCGTGCGGACAAACAATACCACCTAAAAATACTCACGCAATATCAGTGAGTTTGCCCCGAGTGAAAGATGTTATCGGGTACGAAGAAAATGAGCCAAGCGTTATGGAAATGATCAAATCTGGATATCCCAGATTTGTTCCTCATCCCTATATATCAAAAATTCAGCGCTTTCTTCAAAAAAAATATGAAATCGAAGAAAATAAAGAAGTGATCTTAATATCCTCTCTGCGGGCAGTCGAGGAATTGCGAAGGTATATTGGCAAACAAATCAAAATTATCGAAGACCAAAATGTGATTGGCATTTGCATAAATAGGAATTCTGCAGCATTTAAATTGTCAAGAAAATTTTTACAACATACTGGATACATTCCGTCTTCTAGGTTAACAGAGCAGTACCTGGTTGATAATGGAATGGTAGCAAATAAGTTTGAAGAAAAACAATATTTGAACGGTGATCCGCAAGAATATATTATTCAAATTCTTAGGGAAGCATATGAACTGGAGCAGGATGATCATATCTCACTTGGTATTTGTGGGATGAACCTTATTTATGCTGCGTATAAATCGCTTGCGAAAATTCAGCGTAAGAAAGGTAGAAATACATTTATTCAATTTGGTTGGCTTTATCTCGATACAATCGAAATCTTGAGGAAGTTTAGTGACAATCATATTTCCTTTGAATCAGCCGCTTCAATAGATAAGCTTGAAAAATTCCTGAAGAAAAATGGAAATCAAGTTGCTGCTATATTTACCGAAGTTACATCAAATCCACTTATACAAACTCCTAATCTTCCTGCTCTCTATAAATTAGCCAGACATTATGATATTCCTGTTATTGTTGATGCCACATTTGGTACGCCGTATAACCTAGATGTTGTGCCATATTCTGATGTTATTATCGAAAGTTTGACTAAGTTTGCTTGCGGCAATGCAGATGTAATGATGGGGGCTATCATAATAAAAAAGAATTCCCCTTGGTATTTGGAAGTTTTAGACAATATCTCAGCATATTTAGATCCGCCATTTGAAGGTGATATGCGAAGGCTCGCTTTCGAAATCAAGAGCTATCAGGTTCGAATGCAAAAAATAAATCAAAATACTCTGATCCTATTGGATTATTTTTCGGCGAATAATAAAATAAAGGAAGTTTATTGGTCTCATCAAGAACTCACTAAAGATAATTACTTGGCGTTACAAAAACATTCAGACGCCATTGGGGGCGTCATTTCCCTTGTATTTGACGAACCGTTACATAAGATATATGACAATATTAAGCTTCCTAAAGGTCCCAGTTTAGGTACCGAATTTACTTTGCTTATGCCGTATGTTTACCTGGCTCACTATGATTTGGTTTCTACAAGTAAAGGGAGAAAATATCTACAATCTGCGGGAATTCTGTGCTAGTCAGGACCATAATGAACAATAACAAGGCTACATGAGCCAAATACGTTGAGCAAATTCATTGGGAGACAACCCTGGGATAGGCAAACCTTGATGGGGTCGATTATTGTAGAAAGGCAAAAAATCGGCTAACCAAGAATCTAGCTCGAGTACGGTATCCCAGGATATGTCTCGCAACCAGTTTTTCAAGGTCAGAATAAAGCGTTCGGCAATACCATTCGTCTGAGGGCGATGCCGATAGATCGGGATATGAATAAAATCTTCATCTTCTGCAAATTGGGCAAACCCATTCGAACGAAAATGAGTGCCCTGGTCACTAATCAAAAACTGCAACTCTGGAGGCAAGATGTCTTTCAAAGCGGCCATCATTTCAGTACTGGTCAGCTTTGAGCCAGATCGAAAAACTGGCAAACCCAGACACTGGCGAGTGCAATTGTCCGTCACGACGAGAATGGCAATCCAGGTTCGGGTTTCGGCAGTGGTAGAAGGCGACTTTGTTTTCAAAGCTTGGTTGCGTTGGTGCCAGGCTAGATTCTCTTGTTTTCGATTTTCAAGGGCTTCCTGTCGTTGTTGGCGAAAGGTTTGCCAGGCTTGTTTTGCGGCTTCAAATGAAGCTTTCTGTTTCCGGCGTTCTGTTCTGGGAAGTGCTTGAAAATCTTGGCGAGTTTTCCGCCACTGTGCTTTTGCCGTTTTCCAGGCCAGGTCTTCTTGTTTGCGTTGCTGAAGAACCTGATAACGGTCAGCACGTGCCTCCTGTACTTGACGCCAATGAGAAGGTGGTTCCGGTTTAGGTGTTCTTTCCACTCCGCGTTGAACCAGGCGATCTCGAGTGGCTTCGGCATACTGAAGCATAGCTTCTTCATAATCTAATCCTGCTTCGGCAAACACCTGACCGGGCCACTGCGGTTCTTCACCTTGGGAGCGGATACGTTCAACAACCAAGCGACCGGAGGAACCACTGACTGCAGGTAATTTCTCTTGGACTGTATGTTGCTCTGGTACATAGCATATGTCTACATTGAGAGCTTGACCTGGTCGCTCAGCTGTTCTTGCGGCGGTTTTCGGCTTATCTTTTTTTTCCCGAACCGCTTTCTGGCCATAATCCAGCATCGGTGAGTATTCGTCGCACTGTATTTGGACTAACCACGGGTACCCAGTTGTTCTCTTTCGCCATTTCCTGCGATATCCGAGTTTTTCCCCAATCTGGGTGCTTTCTCCGCTTTTCAATTACTCCCTGCTCTATCGCTTCATCTTTGCGGTTCAGCTTATGCGCTACCCGACTACCGAATTTCTCCAGCCCAGCATACCCATACTCATCGAAGCGAGGTTTCCAGTAGTAATACACGCCTCGACTTACTCGTGCTCGTTGACAGGCTTTTGTGACACTTCCAGTTGCTTCCCACTCCTCGAAAAGCAGTCGGCGTTGCTGAGGTGTCGTGAAGCCAAAGTATATCTGTTTTTGACTCATGTTCTTATCTTACCCGTTTTTTGGGTTTGTTCAAAGTGCTATTGATGACTACACAATCTGCGGGAATTCACCCTGAATTGCTAAGAGTATCGGTGGGAATTGAGAATGCAGAAACGATTATCGGCATCTTCGAGCAACAATTAGGGAATTTTGTGTGATGAACGCTTATGAGTTAGCGCCGCGGAGATATTATGGAAATTGAGACAAAAACAATTGAGATTGATGACTGGGTTCTTCGTATCCGCAAGCCCGAGGGTGATGGCCCGCACCCGGTGGTGTTATTGCTCCACGGGTGGACCGGCGATGAGAATTCCATGTGGATTTTCGCTTCAAGGTTGCCTAGCCATTATCTGTTAATCGCCCCACGCGGTTTGCATGAATCCCCTATCGGTGGATATAGTTGGTATCCTATGAAAGATCGATCGTGGTCCACAATGGATGATTTTCGGCCAGCTGTGGTGAAGTTGAGTGAATTGATCGATGATTGGCCTACGCCCGAGGCCCCCGCCGCGGATTTCAATGATCTACGTTTGGCAGGATTCAGCCAGGGGGCAGCACTGACCTATGCTTTTGCGTTGATCCACCCAGAGCGTGTCCGTGCTATCGCAGGTTTGGCGGGGTTTTTACCCGAAGCGGCATCCTTGTCAGTTCATGGCAATGTACTAGAGGGGATGCCAGTATACATTTCTCATGGGACGCAGGACAAACACGTACCTGTTGACCGTGCCAGACAGGCAGTCCAATTTTTGAGTAAAGTGGGTGCTGAAGTGATTTATTGCGAATCTGATGCAGGTCACAAATTGAGCGCCGATTGTTTCCGGGGGATGGAAGTATTTTATCGGAATTTATCTTGACTGTCTCGCCAGAGTAATAGTTCAAATACTATCTTTTTCTAAGTACTTCCCCGTAAAATAGAATCCTGCGAAATGCGGTAACGTTTGAGAAAATCGCATGAATCCAAAGAATGACGGGAAGAATATTTAGAACTAATAACCCAAATAACAAGGATATTCCGCGAGTTACTCTCCCCATAATACCAATCGAGCGGCTTTCTACACCAAGCGCCTCCGCCCTGGCTTTGGTATAGCTGACCAGAGTTGCTCCAAAAATACTGATGAGGCTTAGAAAGGCGTATAGAAATTCATCGTGTAAAGCGTAATAGGTTGCAATGCCTATGTAAACAGAAAGATCAACAATGCGATCGCTAAGTGAGTCAAGAAATGCGCCGAAATCCGTTGTTGTGTTCTGGAATCTAGCAATTGGACCATCCAAAGAATCGCATAGTCCGCTGATGAAAAAGAATACCACGCCAATCTTTATGTGTCCCAATCCTATCAGGATAGCAGCAATGAGACCGCAAACTAAGCCAATAGTATTGATGAGCATAGGTGTCGCGCCGAGGTTGCTGAGAATCATTACAGGTTTATCATAAACTACTTTTCGAATATTAGTGATTGATTCAACCTCATAAGGGTTACTAAAGCGGTTCATGCTGCTTCGAAGTTTTTTCTTCACAAATTCTTTCCTTGTTGATCGTGAAATCTCATTATGAAACCAATGCAGTTTATAGGTGTGCTATGAAAAATCTTATGACAACTTGTCACTGCGAACCCCCGATGGGGTGTAAGGATCTCATTCTGGGTGGGGAATTGCTTTGCTACCAGTATCTTGCATTTTTTTTCATTCGCAGTGGCATTATCAGATAATTGGATTTCTTACAGTCGAGAGATAATTTTCGCCGCCAATTGGTCAAGCGTATCAAAGGTTTTGCTATTCAATTCAGTATCATTTATTGACACTTCAAACCTATCTTCAATAAATAGAGCCAGGTCTACTAAAGAGAAAGAATCGATCAACCCGCTTGAAAGCAATGGATCATCCTTTTTTATCTCATACTCTGGCTTTCTCAGTATTTCTGCTGCAATAAATATTGCTAGTTCATTGATGATGGGTATTGTCATAAAGGTGATAGTTTCCTTATTACAAGAATGATCGAATTTTCCAATGCTGTACAGTGTGTATTGCGAAGGATATTTTTTCTCCAGGAATTTAGGGAATATTCTCCAGAGACCCAAATAGTTTATACTTGTCTGATAAGAAGATAAGCATGACTATAAATAACCAAAATTCTCTAACACAACCGATAATCGAGCGGGCTGAACGCTATCCAGATCACCCTGCTATTATACTCGTTGAAAACCAAACCACTGAAAAGATCAATATGTCTCAATTTAACCAGAATTCGTTACATTTTATGGGTGCTCTCAATAACTTGGGGATCACTGCCGATGATCTCGTCGTTCTGGTTATGCAGCAATCTGCAACCTTATTGGCCGCTTTTTGGGGGACGATATACATAGGTGCAATTCCCTCAATATTTCCGTTTCTGACTGAAAAATTAGATCCTGTGCTGTATATGCAGCGAGTTCGCGTGCTGGTTGAAAATTCAAAAGCACGGGCGGTAATTACCTCTCCGGAAATCAAAGATGTGCTTCAATCATTGCTGGATGGTGTTGATTGCATAGTGATCGACACAGATCAGATAAGAGAAATAACAGATGATAATCAAGATGATTTACGCCTGCAAAGTTTTGGTGGTAATAAGATCGCTTTCCTTCAGCATAGCAGCGGTACTACCGGACTGCAAAAAGGAGTCGCCCTTTCTCATATGGCAGTACTCAATCAAATACGCGCATATAGTAAAGCCATCCAGTTAAATGCCGAAGATGTGATTGTGAGTTGGCTGCCTTTGTATCATGATATGGGCCTGATCGCCGGATTCGTTATGCCAGTTGTAACGGGAACACCTTTAGTGTTGATGTCTCCCTTTGAGTGGGTGCGTAAACCACAAATGCTCTTACACGCGATCCATGAATACGGTGGCACACTGTCCTGGCTGCCAAACTTTGCATACAATCATATGGCCCGCACGGTGCGACCGCGTCATATTGAAGGTATTGATCTCAGTGGTTGGCGTACTGCAATCAATTGCTCTGAACCAGTGCAAAATAATAGCCATAATGAATTTCTCCAAAAATTTAGAGAGTTTGGCTTTCAAGAAAAGAGTTTTTCAGTATGCTATGCAATGGCAGAGAATACCTTTGCAGTAACACAAACCCCCGTGGGAGAAGCGCCGCACGTAGATACCATAAAGATGCATTCTTTGCTAGAAAATCAACAGGCCGTTCGTGCAAACGGCTACGCCAACGATATTTTGCAAGTGGTTAGCTGTGGCTATCCGATCGAAAATACTGAGGTCAAAATTGTGCGTGATGGAGAACTACTTGGCGACAGATTTGTAGGGGAAATAATACTAAAGAGCAGATCAATGCTCAACGGTTATCATCAACGGCAAAACCTGACCGATGAAGCGATTCGCGATGGGTGGTTTCTCACAGGAGATATGGGTTATCTCGCGGACGGGCAACTCTATATCACCGGCCGCAAAAACGACATGATCATTGTGGGTGGAAAGAACATCTATCCTCAAGACTTAGAAGAGATTGCTAACCATGTAGAAGGGATTTACCCTGGGCGGGCTGTCGCCTTTGGTGTGATGGATGATAGATTGGGATCTGAAGTTATTGTTATGGTTTGTGAACTGAAAGAAAAGACAAGCGCTGAACGTCAACTTAAGATTGAACATGAGCTTCGTAAACGGATCACCGCCAGTACCGAGATCAGTCTGTCAGATGTTCGCTTGGTAGAAAAACGCTGGTTGATTAAATCCTCAAGTGGGAAAATTGCCAGAAAAGATAATCGAGATAAGTACTTTGCAGAATTTAGAATGATTACTTAGCTGTGCTGGCCTGGAATAACGATCTTCTTTTGCAATCTGTGCATCTAGTATGTATGCCAAAAAATCTCAGCAAGTTTACTGATCGGCATAGATTCGCTTGAGCTCTGGGCGCGCAACCAATCTAAAAGTGGTTGACGATAATGGATATTTGTATCATAGCCATCTGGGTCGTAGTTGACAAAATCATAGCCATCTCCGCCGGCATACATGAAGCTGTTTACCAATACATGGTAGCTTTGCTGCGGGTCAAGTAATTTTCCGCTCTTCGTAAAAATCCAATTTCCACCGATCACTGTCAGGCCAGCCACTGCTGTTCTATGACTCTTGTTGATTATGACCCTACGCAGTTCTTTGCCAGTCATCTCTAAATCGATAATTGTGTTTTCAAATGGCAGGACAGTGATGATATCACCGATAGTGATATCGCCTGCTTTTATATCCGCACGTATCCCGCCAATATTTGTTAGGGCTACATCTGCATTGGGATAAGCCAAAAGCCACGGCTCGATCACCAATGTTTCCATGAGATTACTACGCTGCGGGATGGATTTTTGAGCATATCCGATTACTTCATCTAAGATCAAATCTGCCTCAGAGCGCCATTCGTCAATCAGTTCACTTAATTCCTCTGCTGGCTCAAGTGGGCGATTACGTGCAATACCATGATCCAGGATGGTAACCTTATCTGCCTGACTATCATGAAGAAATTCAGCGTACGCAAAGCTCTGCATGTTGGAGCCACCGCTCAACACGACTGTCTCTCCGCTTTGGGTAGAGAAAAAATCGTTGCAATGTCCCCCGCCGATTAAGCTGATGTTTAGATCAGTCACGCGCATGGCTAAAGCATCAATTTCGTAGCGGCAGGCATGAGCGAGAACCATTATCATGTCTACTCCTGCCTCACGCACCTGGGGTGTCACTTCTCTTAAAGCGATCTCGTAATCAATAAAATTAAAAGGCTCAACCACATTGGGGAGCGTGGTCTCTGGAGTGTCTGTGGTGGTCAGGCCAATCACGCCAACCGAAACTCCACTGACATCCAATACAGCATATGCCTGAATACCTAAATCTGTTGGCGTCCTACCTCCTGATTTATAGCGGATATTCGCGCTCAGCAAAGGGAAGGCCATTTCGCTTGCACGCAGTGCAAGCGTATCCAAACCAAAATCAAATTCATGGTTTCCAACTGTAGCAGCGCTGTAATCCATATTATTCATCACCTGAACCATACTTGCGCCTTGGAACCAGGTGGACGTGGCCGCCCCACTCCACATATCCCCGCCGGAGAAGATCAGGAAGCCTTCATCTGGAGTATAACCATAATTGTCTTTCCAAACCGTCATCATGTTCGCTGCCCCCAAACCCTCGGTTACACCTTCCATCCAGCCATGTTCATCATTAGTGTATAGGACTGTGATTGTATTGAGATGATCTAGGCTGCCGGTATTTTCTGCTGACTGGGATTCGGTGGAGAATTTTACAGGTTGGTCAGGATATAAAGGGGAATCAATAACTTGGGTCTCTACAGGTGGGGGGCTGCAGCCTAATAAACTTAAGATGAACACGAT
Source organism: uncultured Anaerolineales bacterium (assembly GCA_964560795.1). Classification (GTDB taxonomy): domain Bacteria; phylum Chloroflexota; class Anaerolineae; order Anaerolineales; family UBA11858; genus NIOZ-UU35. The sequence continues at coordinate 8,739 of CAZLNX010000244.1, forward strand.
CCATAAAACACCACGAAATGACACGGTCATTGATTATGCAAACCTTTTGTGAAAATAAGGTGATCACTGTTGTAACATCTCATCAGTGATTGTCAAGATGGAAAGCCCTTTGAGTACTTGAACGGATATCTTGAATAACAACCCGTCTAGTTTTGGAGTAATCTGATAAAATCACTCCATATTACATTATACATGGATCACCGGAAATTTTGCATTTGAAGGGTTCTGGATATTTCATATACCTGTTGAATTCAAATTGTATCTGTGAGGAAATATTTTTATCGTGCAATTTGCATCTCTATCGTTTTTTGTGTTATTAGCATTTGCTGCAGGGTTATATTTTCTGCTGCCGCAAAGATGGCGTTGGATAGGCTTGCTCGGTTCCAGCTATTTATTTTACATGAGCTCGGGGGCCGAATATATTATTGTATTGATTTGTATAACATTAATTTGCTATTTCATTGCTCGCCGTATTGGGGATGAAAATAATCGCACAAAGAAACGGCTGTATTTAATCTCTGGTTTGATTGTTCTGGTTTGTATAGTATTTGCTTTTAAATATGTAGATTTTTTCGCAGGCATAATTAATATCGGTTTATTACAATTTGATATCAAGATCCCACTGCTAAATATCTTAGCGCCAATTGGCCTGTCCTTCTATACGCTTCAATT
>CAZLNX010000245.1:0-9321 GCA_964560795.1 uncultured Anaerolineales bacterium
TGTCTCGGTTTTGAAGGTGCTATGAACTTCTTTTCTCAATAACTTCACACTAATGCTTTGAAAATAATATCAGGGGTTAAGGTCATCCTAGAGTCAAGAAGCAGCAGGACTACCCTAGGCTACCTTCGCCTCTCCACGGCGGACACCCCACATCAAAATCAAAGCACAGGCCATGAAGATGGGTGCTACCAGCATGATTGAATTGTAGTTCTCGCCACTCAATTGGATGATTAATCCATTGACATTAGGGCCGGCAATGGCTGCCAGGGTCGAGAAAAGGTAATACAACCCGGTAAAGGTACCAATGCGGGTATCTTCTACCATATCGACCACCATGGGCAAGGAATTGATATTGATCAGCGCCCAGGCAATGCCCGCAACCATCATGAACAGGCTGATCACCCGGACAGTGCCCAATACCGGCAACTGTGTCAGGGGGTTAGCCAACAACGCTGGGGGTAAGGCATACATCGCTCCGATCAACACAACGAGTAGAATCAGGCCAACTGAAATCGTGACACGCCTCCCCACGCGTGAGCCAACAAACCCGGATACCAAGGCAAACAGCACAAAGAGCAGGGAAAGATGTCCCAGAATACTGGCACCATCTGCTTCATTCAAACCTAACTGATTGACAGAATAAAGCGTGAAGAACGCTTCAATGGCGTTATATCCCACAAACCAGAAGAAGATCGCCAGGAACAAACGCAGCGCGCTTTTATCAGAATCCTTCCAAACCTCGCGCAGGCTGGCGAACATATTGGGCTGCTCTTCAGCATCTTCATACTCCTTGGGTTCTTTAATGAAGATGAAAACAAGCACAGCTGAAAGAATGACTAAACCCGAGCCCATCCAGAAGGGGAAAGCAGGGTTCTGAGAATACAGCTTGCTGCCGATCAAAAAGGCAACGATAGCACCTATGCCGCCCATGAAATTAATGATGCCATTGGCCTGGGATCGCTTCGGTGAGGGCGTGATATCAGGCATCAGGGCAACGACCGGGGTGCGCCACAAGGCCATGCTCAAAAGCAGCGTGCTGGTGCAGGCCACAAAGAGCGGCAATACAGCTGCAATAGGGATAATGCCAAAGGCCAACGCCGCTATGGGCGCACCGATCAAAATGAAAGGCATCCTGCGACCGATGGGTGTGCGCAGGCGGTCGGACCAGGCACCTACAGGGGGCTGGATGAGTAAGGCGGCGATGTTATCGAGGGTCATGAAGAAGCCGATCCACGCTGGGGCTAAGCCGAATCGATCGGACAAGAAGATAGGCACAAAGGCGTTGTACACACTCCAGATTACGCTGACGCCAAAGAAGCCCAAACCGAGTAAGAAGATTTTGCCATAACTGAATTTCATGATGATCTCCTAATGAAAATTCTGTTGGAATATATAAAGCGTACGATGCTTTTAGGTTTCTCGTTCATCGCTCAACGAATCAATAAATCGCCGATCTTCTTCTGATAATTCTGCGGTTTCCAATAGGTCAGGCCTGCGCTCCCAGGTACGCCGCAGAGATTGTTCTCTCCGCCACCTGTCAACGCGGGCATGATCGCCAGAACGCAGCACATCGGGCACCCCCCAGCCGCGAAACTCCGCAGGGCGAGTATAGTGGGGATGCTCCAGCAAACCCTCAGCATGTGAGTCCTTCCAGGGTGCATCGGGATCGCCCAAAACGCCGGGCAGCAGGCGCGCAACAGCGTCAATCACTACCAGGGCGGGGATTTCGCCCCCTGTGAGCACATAATCACCAATGGAAATCTCATCGCTGACCAGGTGCTGTCGAACACGTTCATCGAGCCCTTCATAGCGACCAGCTATCAATGCCAGGCGCGGCTGTGCAGCAAGCTTGTGAGCTATTTCTTGTGTGAAGAGCCGGCCTTGGGGGGTCAGCAAAATCACCGGACAGGCCGGCGGTGCGCCAACCACGTCCTCTACAGACGCAAAGATCGGCTCGACTTTCATCACCATGCCACCACCCCCCCCGTAAGGTTCGTCGTCGGTCATACGGTGTTTATCTGTAGCCCAATCGCGAATGTTATGCACATGGAACTCAGCTAAATCGCGCTCGCTAGCGCGCTTGAGAATGCTACTCTGTAAATAGGGTTCTATGGTTTCGGGAAAAAGGGTAAACACGTCAAAACGCATGGCTTGATTATAGTCGAAATGGGCGAGAATGATCGAGGAGATTGTAGTTGATGGACCACAAACCGCGAGCAAAAGGCAATACTCTGCTGTCCGCCATCGTCAGTCCGTAGTCATCTCGCCCATCTTGCGCGGCTTTCTTGGGGATGGTAATATGGCCGCATGTATTTGAGTGGAAGTAAATGGTCCATGCGCAAGAAGCGGCGCAAACGCTCCAACCCTTGGCGCATTCTTATGCTAATTTTGTTTATTGCGGCTGCGGTGTATATAAACCAGATCGTCGTTCCGTCAACACCCCCTTTGTTTATCCCTACCCCCACCGTGACGATAAGCCCAGAATCATTCGTTAATGAGGCTGAAGCCCACTACAGCGAGGGCAAACTGGGTCTAGCAATCGAAGCATACGAAAAAGCGATTCTCGCTGATCCAGGAAATTCAACAAATTATGTATCCCTCGCGCGTGTTCAAATCCTGGCCGGGCAGTATGAGGATGGCTTAGAAAATTCCGAACTGGCCCTGCTTCGCAATCCCGATAATCCCATCGCACATGCCATGCGTGCCTGGGCACTGGATTTCAGCGGGGATTACCTGGAAGCGGAAGCCGCGATCAAGCGCGCCTTGGAACTTGATGAGAATAATCCTGTTGCGCACGCGGTTTATGCAGAAATCCTAACGGATAAGGGAGACTTTGAGAAAGCTGCCGATGAATCAAGGATTGCTATTGAGCTTGATCCCGCTTCACTCGAAGCACGGCGAGCACGCGGCTATGTCTTGTATTGGACGAGTAACTACGAATTAGCACTCGATGAATATCAAGCTGCCCTGGCAATTAACAATAAGATCCCTAACTTGTATATGATGACGGGATATATTTATGCGGCTTTGGGTGACTACGATTTATCTGTCGAAAATTTCAACCAGGCTAATGCCTTAAACCCGGTTGACCCATCACCTGAATATGAAGCTTCTAGAGTCTACTTCACCATCGGTGAGTTTGCTCAAGCAGCCCAATATGCCCAGCAGGCTGTCGATGATGACCCTGCCAACGCAAGCCTTCAGGGGAATTTAGGCGTTATGTATGCCAAGAATAACGAGCTTGAAAATGCAATCAACCATCTCACGCTGGCTGTGCAAGGCGGAATAACTGATGACGGCGAAATTGTAGAAGGTATTCCCATTTCATACAAGATTCGCGCCATCGAAATCTACTCTCTCTATGGATTGACCTTAGCCCGACTGAATCGGTGCGGGGAAGCCATCCCTGTGTTCCAATCGATGTTGGCAATAGTACCTGATAACGAGATCGCGGTCTACAACGCCACTGTTGGGCTCGATATGTGCCAGGCGGGGATCGAGGAAACAGAACCTCTCGAAGGTCCCCCTGACGCGTGACATCTTATGGATCGTAATATTACTGGGAAGAGGCCTACTTTTCATCAAAGCGGGCCAAAATCGAATCTCTACCGCGTGCTGATTTGGCTGGGCCTGATCGTCACCGGTGCTTGGATGCTTACGCAGGTCGGCATAGGCCCTGAGTATCGCATTCAGCCACTCTTCTTAGCAACTCCCACAGCAACCCGCACAGCCGATTCATATCTCCTCGCCGCAGAGGCCTATTTCAACGCCGGCAAGATAGAAGACCCGGCAGATACCGATGCTATCGATGCCTACCGAATGGCGTTAGAACTGGATCCCGGCAACGCTTTGGCCAGGGCTGAGTTAGCTCGCTTGTTGACGTACTCAACTCGACTGCTTTCCACCAGCGCAGAACGAGTTGCCCGTTTGGAAGAAGCCCGTGAGGAAAGCACCAAGGCGGTAGAACTGGCCCCCGATGACAGCACCGTGCAGGCTATCCATGCATTGGTGTTAGATTGGAGTGCATCCTTTGCCATAACCTCTGATCAGTATCAAAAATGGCTGACAGAAGCCGAACAAGTCGCTAGCAAAGCCTACTTTGATGACCCAAACAACGCGCTGGCTTTGGCCTATTACGCCGAAGTGCTGCTTGATCAGGGAAAATGGGATCAGGCTGAACAACATGCCAGAGAAGCCGTAGAGTTAGCCCCCGATCTGATGGATACCCATCGCGTCTATGCCACAGTGCTTGAAAATTTCGGGCAATACAGGGTTGCCATTGAGGAATATGAAAAAGCTGCCGCCATCAATCCCAACCTGACATTCCTTTATATTCAAATCGGCGTAATCTATCGCGAGCTCGAAGTCTACGATGTTGCTTTAGAACAGTTCGATAAAGCGATTACGATCAATGAAGCCAACGGCGTACAAGACCCCCTGCCTTATATTGCCATTGCAAAAACATATTCTCGCATGGGTGAATTTTTCATCGCCGCACTCAATGGCGAAAAAGCTCTCAACTTCGATCCCACCAACCCCAATTCGTATGGCCAATTAGGCGATATCTACGTGCGGGCGCGCAACTTCGAGGGTGCCATGCCGGTTTTGAAATGCGCGGTACTCGGGTGCACGGCGGAAGAGAATGAAGCGGGTGGTACGGATGTATCAGGTTTGCCGCTAACCAATCTCGAAGTGGCGTTTTATTATGTCAGATACGCCTCGGTTCTGGCAGCTTTGAGTCGCCCGGGACAAAACTATTGCCCCGAAGCCTTGCCTGTGCTGGCAGATGTGCGTGAAGTTTATGGGGATAATGGAATCTTAATGGGGATTGTCGAAGACAACGAGGCTATTTGCCGATTAATCGTGGAGACTCCTGCTCCCTAGGGGGGATGGGTTTCTTCGAAACCTTGGCAGACCTTTGGGAGGAGTGCTGAACCCAAACTAGGCAACCAGCCCAAACCCCCGCCGGATCTGCCCAAACTTCGTTTTTGTCAGAAATATATAAGAATCTTATATACATTCCCATATACTCTCTTGACTTTCAATTCAATCATCGGTATGATTTAGGCCGCTTGTTAGCACTCGATTTGTTTGATTGCTAAACACAAAAATAATAATCCATCATATTTGCAGGAGGTTCGTATGGCTCTATCAGTAAAACCCCTTGGCGACCGGGTAGTTATCGAACCCATTGAGCAGCAAGAAATGACTGCCAGTGGCATCGTTCTCCCCGACACGGCAAAAGAGAAACCCCAACAGGGTTTGGTTTTGGCCGTTGGCCCAGATGTTGAGGGCGAAATCAAAGTCGACAATAAAGTTCTGTATGCCAAGTACGCCGGTACAGAGATCAAGATTGACGACAAGGAAGTTCTCATTCTGCGTGAGGACGACATACTAGCTCTCGTCGGGTAGTCTACCCCGCTGAACAGAGAAACAATAAAGGAGTAATAACCTATGGCAAAGCAAATAGTCTTTTCCGAAGAGGCTCGCCGAAAACTTCAGACCGGTGTCGACGTAGTCGCAAAGTCTGTTATCACCACCTTAGGCCCCAAAGGTCGCAACGTAGCCTTGGATCGCAAATTCGGTAGCCCCACCATCACGCACGATGGTGTCACCGTTGCAAAAGAGATCGAACTCGAAGATCCATTCGAGAACATGGGGGCACAACTTCTCAAAGAAGCTGCCACTAAGACAAACGATATCGCCGGAGACGGCACAACCACTTCTACCGTTTTGGCTCACTCCATCGTGACTGGTGGTATGAGAAACCTGGCTGCTGGCGCCAACCCCATGCTGTTGAAATTGGGCATTATTGCTGCTGCTGAATCTGTCTCTCAAGAGATTGGCAAACAGGCAATTGAAGTTACCACCAAAGAAGAAATTGGTAACGTTGCTTCCATCTCTGCACAGGACCGTTCGATTGGCGAACTGATCGCCGATGTGATGGACAAAGTTGGTAAAGACGGCGTGATCACCGTCGAAGAATCCAAAGGTTTGGAGTTCGAGACCGATTACGTTGAAGGTATGCAGTTCGACCGCGGCTACCTCTCACCTTATTTCGTCACCGATCCTGAGAACATGGAAGCCGATATCGAGAATCCTTACGTGCTGATCCACGACAAGAAAATCTCCGCCGCACAGGACATCGTCCCCGTGTTGGAGAAACTGGTCCAGATGGGCAAGCGCGAGTTGGTCATAATCGCCGAAGATATCGACGGCGAAGCACTGGCTACCCTGGTGCTGAACAAGCTACGCGGTATGCTCAACGTGTTGGCCATCAAGGCTCCCGGATTTGGCGACCGCCGCAAGGCTATGCTGCAGGACATTGCCGTTCTGACCGGCGGCACCGTGGTTACCGAAGAAATGGGCCGCAAGCTCGACAGCGTCACCATTGACGACCTGGGTACAGCTGAGCGCGTTGTTTCTACCAAAGACGATACAACCATCGTCGGCGGCAAGGGCGATGCCGATGCCATCAAAGGCCGCATCGACCAGATCCGCGTGGAGATCGATAAGAGCTCCAGCGACTATGATCGCGAAAAACTGCAAGAACGCCTGGCGAAACTTTCTGGTGGCGTTGCCATCATCGGTGTTGGTGCTGCTACCGAGACCGAACTGAAAGAGAAGAAACATCGTGTTGAAGATGCCCTCTCCGCTACCCGTGCTGCTGTTGAAGATGGCATTGTCCCCGGTGGTGGTGTTGCGCTGGTCAACGCTATGAAAGTCCTGGATGATATCAAAATGGATTACCCCGATGCACAGATCGGTGTTGACATTGTGAAAGATGCTCTCCAGGTTCCTCTGCGCAAAATTTCTGCTAACGCTGGCAAAGATGGCTCCGTGATCTTGGAGAACGTCCGCCGCCAACAAGCAGAAAAGAAAGACATCAACATTGGCTTCAACGTACTCAGTGAAGAGTATGTTGATATGGTCAAAGCTGGTGTGATCGATCCTGCCAAGGTTACCCGTGGTGCTCTGGAAAACGCTGCTTCAATTGCCGCGATGATCCTGACCACAGAAGCCTTGATCACAGACATCGAAGAAGATATGCCCCCCATGCCCGCTGGCCCTCCCGGCGGCGGCATGCCAATGATGTAGTCTTCTGACTTCATTAGAAAACAACAAGCCCCTGAAGCAATTTCAGGGGCTTGTTTCATTAAATTATTCCTACAAAATCCTACCGCTTCTTCATATCAAATTTTTGGTAAATCCTGAGGAATGATCAATTTCGAGATTAAAATCAAGAATTCGCTTGTAGTGTTCAGCACTGTCAATAGCGACAGAAATTCTCTCAGCCAAAGCAGAGACCATTTCACACCATTCCCTATTTGCTTCAATAAACTGGCGATAAAAAATTTCCAGCACTCCTTGCAAACAACCGTTGTAAATAAGCGGCATACCGTAGTACGTAATAAAGCCCTCGGTTTCAATTTGAACATTTCGTTTCGCTGCATTTTGGGGATTTGACAAATCATTGACGAGAAAAGGGCGACGATTGAGAGCCACATGACCTACCAATCCTTCGCCATATTGGTATCTCACTCCATCCTGGTACTGATCAATGAATCCACCGCCAACTGAAAATGTAAGATCCTTGTTTTTAGGATCACACAAGAAAATTCGGGCTGCATCAGCCCTCATCTGGTTGATAATTTGATCTAAGAGAATACGCAGAACAAAATTAAGATTAAAAACAACAGATTCTAAAATACGCCCATTATCATCAGGTTCGAATGTCGTTGCCATAATCCACTCATCCTCTCAATACATTTGGATTTCGAAAAACAACCAAGTATCACTAAAAAAGTAATAGGATGCCTAAATTATCGCGAGCCGCGCTCTCCTTTTGAGCCTCTTTATTGACCGAAAAAGATTAAAGGAAGATTAAAGTTCTGACTTTGAAATTTGAGTTGGTAGAACGTAATTGAGAAATCTATTTCCCCACGAGCTGCTTGAATAGATCTTCGGTTTCAGGTGAAGGTGCTAAATCCAAATGTGATTGTAAGTGCTGGTTGCAGCGTTGGTATTGCTGTACGACCTCCGATCGGTTTCCTCGGGCGGCGTGGACACGCATGGCCAAGCAATGGGCGGCTTCATGGCAGGGATCTTCCAAGAGGATACGACAGCAGCATTCCCATGTCTTCTCGTAGTCTGATTTTTGAAAATGGAACTCGGCGCTAACTAAATTCGTTTCGACATATGCTTTCTGTAATTCTTCACGAATTGGTATAGCCCAAATTCCTTCCACACTTTGTAAGTAAGGCCCTCGGTACATCTCGATAGCATCTTTATAGGCAGCGATTTTCTTTTCGGGATTTTTTGCACTTCGGGCATGCTTCAATTTAGTCTTAAAACGTTCCACATCATAACGATAATCCATCCCCCAGTTGAATCGATAGCGACCGCATCTCTGATTGAACGAAACAGTTTCTTTCCCCAGCGCTCTGCGTAAACGGTAGATGGCGTTATTAAACTGCTTTGGAATACGATGTGGTTCGCTGTCAGGCCAAAGGGCATCACCTATAGCTTCTTTGGTCAATCCTTTTGGGTGAGCCAGCAATAGGTAAAAGAGTTCGCGCACCTTCCTTTGGTTAGCCCATTCGGGTCTTGTGACAAGTTCCCCATTCAATTTTACTCCCAGTTCTCCAAAAGCCTGAATATCTAGACAAGGTGGTGATATAGGAGTTTGGTCATCCTGCTCACGAATCAAACGCCTTAGGCGCGGGAGTTCCCGATCGAATTGCTCAATCGTGTTGATCAGCCGACTAACAAATTCCCCAACATTCGGAGTATCTGTTGCTAATTCTAAGGTTTCTTTGATCTCTCTACCAGCTATGACCAATGGGTGCAGACTATCCATTTTGGCAGCAGTTTGAGAGGCTTCATATAGATGTCGAATTACATTTTCATCCTCACCAGCAGAGTGATATGCAGATGCAAGGTACAGGTGTGCCTGAGCAACCTCAGGGTGCCATCCAGCAGCCTCTAAGTCATCAATTGCTTCATCAATAGTTTCTATTGCTACTGAAATCTTGCCAGATACTAGGCATAGGCAACCCATCTCAAGTGCCCAAAATCCTTTCCCCCAGATCGCATCACTCTCCTTTGCAACCGTTTCCACCGAATTCAATATGCGGTGCGCATGATCAATCTTGTGACTTGTACGAGCGATTGTTGATTCCAGTATGCCAAGAGAAAGTATGAGACTTCTCTGTTCAGCACGTTGCGCGATTATTCTAGCCTGTCTGTACGTCTTTATTGCAACATCAAAAAGCTTACTATCATGAAGTCAAGTCCTTTACCAAAAAAACAAGTGAAGAT
>CAZLNX010000246.1:0-9239 GCA_964560795.1 uncultured Anaerolineales bacterium
TTACTCCCAGCAATGCTAATGTATTTGATCTTCTTCTTGATCCCGACAATCCAGACGATTTACTTCAGCCTCTTTGATTGGTCGGGCGTTGGGAACGAAATGACCTTTATTAGCCTTGGGAACTATAAAGAGCTCTTGAATGATGACCTGTTCATTCAAAGCATGAAAAATACTCTTTATATCTTGCTCCTGGGCGGCGTGATCATCTTTGGATTGGCATTTGCTTTTACTGCCATGCTGAACTCTGGAATCCGCGGTAAGGGCTTTTTCCGGGCTATCATTTTCTTACCTAATGTGATTGCCACCATTGCCCTGACAACCTTGTGGTCTTATATCTATAATCCTCGTTTTGGAATTTTGAACGCCTTACTCAAATTAATTGGCCTGAAAGAGCTGGCCAAAACGCCCTGGACAGCCCCCGACACCATTTTTTGGGCCATGTTCATCGCCCTGATTTGGGTTTATATCGGTTTCTACCTTGTGTTACTCATGGCCGGGGTCGATAAGATCCCCATGGAATACTACGAGGCTGCCGAATTAGATGGTGCCAGTCAGGCTCAAAAATTTGTCAAGATCACCATACCTTTGTTATGGGATGTCATCACTGTGGCGGTTGTCCTTTGGAGTATCGCTGCTCTGAAAATATTTGAATTCCCCTTTGCATTTACCAGCCTTGAACCCGTTCCCGAAACATACACTTCGGCCGTGTATTTATATGTTATGGGCTTTGGGCAACGTACCCCCATTTACCGCATGGGCTATGCCTCCGCGATTGGTGTATTTATGCTCATTGCCGTTATCATAGTCGTCGTGTTGTTGCGCAAATTGATGCGCAGAGAAATCGTACAGTATTAATGAGGTCAGCGAATTATGGCAACTCGAACCTTACTCAACCCCAATCCAAATAGGAGTGATCTTCCCAAGAATAGCCGTTGGGTAAGTCGATTAGTGACTTATCTGTTTATGGGATTGTGGTCACTATTTACAATCTTCGCTATTAGTTGGATCACGCTGGCGTCTTTCAAGACCAACCGAGAAATATTCCGTGAACCCTTCAAATTACCGGCTGAAATGCAGTGGCAAAATTATGTCAATGCCTGGAACAGCGTCCGCCTGGGAGATTATTTGCTCAACAGTATTCTGATAGTCAGCGTATCGTTAATCATCCTGATGGCGGTTTCTGCGCCCGCAGCATATATCCTCAGTCGTTTTAAATTCCGTGGTAGCAACTTGCTTACCAATATTTTTGCCGCCGGGATGGGTATTCCTTACCCCTTATTGTTCATTCCATTATTTGCCTTGCTCACGCTGCTGCGTGTGATCAATACCATCCCAGGGCTGATCATCGTTTACGTCAGCTTGTCGATTCCCTTTACGGTTTATTTGTTGACTGGTTTCTTCGCTACCTTACCTAAGGAGTTGGAAGAAGCCGCTGTCATTGATGGCTGTACCAGTTTCCAGACCTTTCAGAAAGTGATGCTGCCGCTGGCCTCGCCGGGAATCCTCACTGCGACTATTTTTAACGGTATCGGTTTGTGGAATGAATACCAGTTGGCCCTCATTTTTATTAGCAACCAGGATGCGCGCCCGCTTTCCCTCGGTCTATATGCTATCAAAAACGCCATGCAATACACAGGTGATTGGCCTGGGTTATTTGCGGGCGTCGTAATAATCATGATTCCAACAATTATTCTCTATATTTTCCTCTCTGAGAAAATGATTTCGGGCATCACAATGGGAGCTGTCAAATAAGCCATGAAGACCCACACTGAAGTTGACTCGACAGCAACATATCAAGAAATAATTTCCCAACCTGAAGCCTGGCAAGGGGCTTTGGATGCAGTTTCTGATCAAGCAGATGGATTGAAATCCTTATGGGCAAACGCTAATTTCAGCCGCGTAATATTCACTGGTTGTGGATCGACATACTATCTCTCGTTGGCTGCAGCAGCGCTCTGGCAATCTATGTTGGATACTCCAGCCCGAGGTATACCTGGGGGTGAGTTGTTCCTGTACCCGCAGGCATACTATTCCCAGAGTGATGAGGGCAAAACTCTACTGGTAGCGATCAGCCGCTCTGGGACTACCAGCGAAACCGTTGCTATCACCCGCCAATTCAAAGCTGATACCCGAGGAAAAGTGATTGTCATCACCAATTATGACGACTCGCCTCTTGCAGCGTTGGGCGATGTGACCATTCCTATTCCTGAAGGACAGGAAAAAAGTGTAGCGCAAACTCGTTCTTTTGCATCCATGTACGTGGCTGTCACAGCCATGATCGTGAAGCTGGCTGAACGAGATGATTTATTTTCCAACATGGCAAATCTGCCCGAGTGCGGCACGAAACTGATAGAGGGGTATGAAACCTTAGCCCGAGAAATTGGGGAAAATCTCAATCTAGATCGTTTTTATTTCCTCGGTGGCGGCCCCCGCTATGGCCTGGCCTGTGAAGTCAACTTAAAAATGAAAGAAATGACCCTCACGCACAGCGAGCCGTTCCACTTCTTTGAGTTTCGCCACGGCCCTATGTCGATGGTTAATGAGAATACTGCCGTGATCGGCCTGCTCTCTGAAGAGAACCAAGAACACGAAGATACCGTTCTTCAGGAGATGGCAAAACTTGGCGGCAAGATTCTCTCTCTGGCAGAGAAGAATGCAAATGTGAATTTGAGTAGCCAGTTGCCCACGTTGATCCGCAATGTTCTTTATTTGCCGATCTTGCAGTTGATGGCTTGTTATCGCTCTGTTGCCAAAGGACTAAATCCAGATAGCCCCCATAACTTGACGGCCGTAGTCGAACTCGATTTAGAATCATAGCACCGTGATGAGCGAATTACGTTTAGAAACCTGGACATTGCCTGCAGCGGAGCTTGGTCCCGAAAACCCTTTGCCCCCTTTGCGCACTGCGCGCGAACTGCATGAAGTAGATAGTGTAGATCCTGCGGTCCCTGCTGAGATGAGACGCAATATCGCTTACGGCCGCGTCGACAGCATCATGCCTTATACGCTGCAAGATGGTTTCTCACGTCAGCGAAAAGACAGGAATTTCCGCGTGGCTGTATTAGAAAACCAGGTTCTACGCGCTACCTTCTTATTGGAATTTGGCGGGCGCCTGTGGTCATTATTCCACAAGCCATCCCTGAGAGAATTGCTGGATGTCAACCCTGTTTTTCAGCCTGCCAACTTGGCTCTGCGCAATGCCTGGTTTAGTGGAGGCGTCGAGTGGAATATTGGTACCATCGGGCATTCTCCTTTCACCTGCTCATCGTTATTTGCAGCGCGCATCGAAGGCCCTGATGATACACCCATCGTGCGCATGTATGAATGGGAGCGTATTCGGCAAGTTCCTTTCCAGATTGACGCTTATCTCCCTGATAACTCTCCGGTCTTATATATTCGGATACGTATAATCAACCTTCACGATCACGAAGTTCCCATGTATTGGTGGTCGAATATCGCCGTCCCGGAAACCACTGACACCCGCGTCATCGTTCCCGCTAAATCGGTATATCGTTTTACCTACGATAATCTCAATGTTCTTCCCGTTCCTACGATTGATGGCGTTGATAATTCTTATGCTACCAATCTCAACCGTGCAGCTGATTTTTTCTATCACATCCCAGATGGTAAACGCCCCTGGATAACTGCTTTAGACAAAGATGGTAAAGGGTTGGTACAGACTTCTACAGATCGTTTGAAAGGTAGAAAGCTCTTCGTATGGGGGATGGGAGCAGGCGGCCGTCATTGGCAAGAACATCTCTCCGTACATGGTCAGGCTTATATCGAAATCCAGGCTGGCTTAGCACGCACTCAACTTGAACACATTCCCCTGCCCGCCCAGACAGAATGGTCCTGGCTTGAGGCATACGGGCTGCTAGACGTTGATGCTTCGGCCACTCATGGAAAAGATTGGGAATCCGCTCAAAGTTCTGTCGAAATTGCCCTTGAAGCGTTGGTCTCACGAGCAGAACTGGAAGCCGAATTTTCTCGGGGTAAAGATTGGCAAAACCAACCCCCTGATGAGATCTTACAAAGAGGTTCGGGGTGGGGAGCGTTAGAAGTTGCAAGATTGGCACAATTTGTTGAATTACCAGCTTCTCTTCGCGGATTGCCATTTCCTGAATCTGCTTTGAAGACTGAACAAACGCCTTGGGCCGAATTACTGCACACAGGAATCTTGCCTGAAAGCTCACCCAAGGACATTCCAAGTGGATTCGTCATCGACGATCACTGGCATAATCTCCTAGAAGAATCTATTAAAATTTCAGCTGGCAGCCATTGGCTCTCCTGGTACCATCTGGGTGTGATGCGCTACGCTGCCAAGGAATTTGAAGGTGCTCGTAAAGCCTGGGAAAAATCACTGGAAAAAGCAAAAACTCCCTGGGTGTTGCGCAACTTGGCCATCCTGGCCGATGATGAGGGTCGAATCAATGAAGCTGCTGAACTTTATGTCTGTGCAGTACGTTTACTCCCCTCGCTCCTGCCCTTGGTTATTGAATGCGGTCAACTGCTGATTCGCAATGACCGCGCCGACACTTGGCTCAGTTTGCTAGCCGACCTTCCTGAATATAATCGCCAAAATGGACGTATTCGTCTGCTTGAAGCCCAGGCAGCGCTTTCCCTCGACAATCTTCAACTAGTAGAAGAATTCTTTGCCGCAGAAATATCCGTAGCTGATATCCGTGAAGGTGAGACTTCCCTGTCCGATTTATGGTATGGGTTGCAAGAAAAGCGCTTATCGGCTCAACTAAAAATTCCCGTTGATGCTAATTTGAAAGCCCGCGTTCGGCGAGAACATCCGATACCTTCTCAGTTCGACTTTAGCATGACAAATGACGGTCAATAGACTTCATCACAGATTACAACGCTATGCAAAATGCCACTCTAGTCATCATGGCTGCCGGGTTAGGTGCCCGCTATGGCGGTTTGAAACAACTCGAACCTGTTGGCCTACATGAAGAATTAATTATTGATTATTCGATATACGATGCGCTCGCAGCTGGTTTTACCAAAATTGTTTTTGTCATTCGAGAAGAAATCCAAAAGGAATTTCACCGCAAGATTGGTAAAACCATCGAAAATCACTGTGAGATTGCATATGCCTTTCAACGCATCTCGGATATCCCCAAAGGAATGTCTGTTGCCAATCATCGTACCAGACCTTGGGGTACAGCGCATGCTGTTCTGAGCAGTCATACAGTTGTCGATACTCGCTTTGCTGTGATCAATGCCGATGATTTCTATGGCAGAACATCATTTCAAAGCTTATATGGTTATCTCAGCAGTATACAGGAAGATACAGGATTACAGGAATATTGTATGGTCGGCTATCGACTGGAGAATACGCTCTCAGAGAATGGGCATGTTGCTCGAGGCATATGCGCCTTAAATCGGGACAACTATCTCACTATGATCCAGGAACGTACTCGAATCATCCAGAACGGTCATTCACCCATATTCACTGATGATGGCGTCCATTGGAAAGATATTCCTGCTGACAGCGTTGCATCCATGAATATGTGGGGATTCACCCCGAGGTTGTTCCCTGAACTTGAAAAAAGATTTCATGAATTTCTAGAGAAACATTACCAAGATACTGATCAACCTGAATACTACCTCCCTGAAGTTGTCGGGAATTTGATCCAGGTAAAAACAGCCCGTGTGAAAGTACTCCAGACAAATGAGCGCTGGTATGGAGTCACTTATCCCGCTGACCGCGAAAATGTCCAGTTTGCCATCCGTCAACTCAGCCAGAACGGCATCTATCCACAAAAATTATGGGACAATCACTCTTGAAACCCGACTTCAACACCATTGCCCAAAATTTCAGATTTGAGGGCGACCTCATCGATGCCAATCCTTTTGGTAGCGGCCATATAAACGATACCTATCGGGCTAGATTCCAACAAAACGATGGCTCATTGCGTCAATATATCATCCAGCGCATCAACCATCACATCTTCAAACGCCCCGATCAGGTCATGCATAATGCCGAGTTGGTGACCAACTTCATTCGGCAAAAGCTCGCCCATGCAGGTCAAAATTTTGAGCGCAGCACCATCCATTTTGTTTCCACAACTGAAGGAAAGTACTTCTATCAATCGCCAGATGGTAACTATTGGCGCGCCTATCACTATATCGACGGCGCCCGCACCTATCAGCAAGCCATTCACCCTAAAATGTACTTTCAGGCAGCCAAAGCCTTTGGTAAATTCATCAGACTACTCAACGATTTTCCCCTAGAGCAGCTCTATGTCACCATCCCAGATTTTCATAATACGCCCTGGCGCTATGAAACATTTTTACAGGCTGTAGCTGACGATCCCAAAAACCGGGTTAAAGCTGTACAGAACGAAATCGATTTTGTCAACCAAAGAGCAGATGAAGTGGATAAGTTGGTAAAACTGGTGCAGGCGGGCCAAATTCCAGAGCGGGTTACACATAACGATACCAAAATTGACAATGTCATGATCAGCGATGCAACTGGAGAAGGTTTGTGCGTGATCGATTTGGATACTGTGATGCCTGGGCTATCGGCTTTCGATTTTGGAGATTCTGTGCGCTCAGGTGCTAACCCTGCTGCTGAAGATGAGCCTGATCTCACCAAGGTTGTCTTTGATCTGGCAGTTTTCGAACAGTTGGCCCATGGCTTCCTGGATGCTACACGGCAGATACTAACCCCGGCGGAAATTGACCACCTGGCCTTTGGGGCAAAACTGATCACCTTTGAGCAGGGTATCCGCTTTTTGACCGATCATCTGCTTGGAGATACATACTACAAAATTCAACGGAAAAATCAAAACTTGGATCGTTGTCGTACCCAATTTAAATTGGTCAGTGATATGGAATCTCAATACGATCAGATGCTCAACATTATCGAAAGGTACCAATAACCCTATGCTTTCTCTTGGAAAAATTAACCGCTTGCAGAAGTGTGCAACCCCGGATGGAAAATTTGTGATGTTTGCTCTCGATCATCGCAACAACCTGCGCAATGCACTAAATCCAGAAGCCCCCGAAAGTGTGACCTTCGACCAGATGGCCGCTTTCAAGCAACTTTTAATCAGCGAGTTATCACCCGTATCCAGTGGGGTTTTGCTTGATCCCCAATATGGGGTCGCGCCCGCTATCTCCCACGGCGCGATTGCACCTTCATCAGGATTGCTTGTAGCGGTTGAAAAAACCGGCTACACTGGCGACCCCGCGGCCCGGGAAAGCCAGATCTTACCCGGCTGGAGTGTGGAGAAAATTTCTCGCCTGGGGGCAGATGGCGTCAAACTGTTGATTTATTATCATCCCGAAGCACCCAACGCCCCTCAGCAAGAAGCGCTGGTAGAACAGGTGGGGGTTGAATGTCAAAAGTTCGACATCCCCTTTTTCCTGGAGCCGCTCTCTTTTTCACTGGATCCTACAGTAAAGAAGCTCGCATCTACTGAAAAGCGCCAGGTTGTAATTGAGACCGCTCGCCGCCTGACTCCCTTTGGGGTGGATGTGCTCAAAGCAGAGTTTCCCATCAATATTGCCGATGAACCAGACGAAATTACTTGGGCCGAAGCTTGTTCTGAATTATCTGAAATTTGTCCTGTTCCCTGGGTAATTCTCAGTGCCGGAGTGAACTTCGATGAGTTCGAGCGCCAAACACGTGTTGCTTGTCAGGCTGGTGCCAGCGGTGTGCTGGCCGGTCGCGCGGTCTGGAAGGAAGCGGTTGAATTATCTGGCCAAGAACGTCAGACATTCCTGCAAACGATCGCCACACAACGTATGCAGCGCTTGCACAAAGTCATCGTTGAGCACGGTCGCTCCTGGATAGATTTCCATCCTGATCTAAGTGCAAATGTAGACGATGAATGGTACCAAAATTTTTAGCTAAGGATTATAGGTTATGTCATCGATTTCAATTCTAAGCAGCGTTTCCAAAGGTTGGTTACACGAAGAAGGGGGCTTTACTTTCGGTGAACGATATTACATGGATCCGCTTTACCGACAGGCACAGGATCAAAAAATAGATCAATTCCTTCAGCAACGCTTCCCTGAGCATGCTTTCTACAACATGGAATCCAACTTGGTACAGCGCGATCATTGGAGACCAGATTATGTCTATGTAGGGGGAATCCAGCCTAATCTTATCTTAGGCATGTGCTTGGGTGCAGAGATGGCCTGGTATTCCGATCAGGATATCGATTTTGTCGATATCAACCCTTTGGGCCATATCACTTCACCGGATGAATTGCCGGCCATCTCGGATATCTTGGACCACCCCGTTATTAAGGAATTTGATACCCAAATCCAGGAACTGCATGAAACTCGCCCAGACCTGACCGTCATTCCCCCCTTCTTCTGGGATACCTCGGGCCGGGCAACTATTCATGGTTTCGTTACTACTTCAATGAAATTCTACGGTGAGCAGATTTTCATAAAGATGTTCGAAGATCCAGAATTTGTCAAAGGGCTGCATGAATGGTTATCTGATGTTTATATTGCCCTTATTCGTCATTATGCTGATCTGGGTAACATCCCTGTGACATCTGTGCATACTGGAGAATGTACCGGCACTATGTTGCGTGATAGCCATTATGAAGAGTTTGTTCTGCCATACATTAACAAGTTGGCAGACGCCTTGGGCCCCATTCGGTTGCATTCGTGCGGACTGTCGGACCATTTAGTGGGCACCATGCAAAAAATGCCCAAGCTCCAAGTTTTAGACACCGGTTCTCAGACTTCTGTGGAACAGGTGCGTCAGCAGTTTGGCAGTACGCTCAAAATTGATATTGCCCCTCCCCTCCAGGTTCTGTTGCAGAATGCCGACCCAGAAGAGGTACTTGCCTGGCTCGATCAAAACCTGGCTGAAAACGACCATGGAGCCATGCTGATTGGCTTTCATTTGGAGCCGGGTTACTCTATTGATAATTGTTTGGCAATCCACGACCGTTTGCATCACCTCGGGCATATACCTAAAGGAAGGCCATGAAAGATTTCGATCTACTCGTCATCGGTGAAATAAATCCCGACCTGATATTGCGGGGGGATGATGTAACCCCAGGATTCGGGCAGGCTGAAAAACTTGTCGAAAATGCCACCCTGACCATTGGAGCCTCTTCGGCAATTATGGCCTGCGGCGCAGCACGCCTGGGTCTGAAAACAGCTTTTATCGGTATTGTTGGCGATGATGTTTTTGGCCGCTTTATGTTATACTGATCAAAAATAGGTTTTGTGAGAAACGGATAGTCGGGTAGACTTGG
>CAZLNX010000247.1:0-9232 GCA_964560795.1 uncultured Anaerolineales bacterium
GACTTTCTCTCTTTCCTTTTGTCCTTTTTGGTTCCGGCTCGTCCGGGTTAGGGGTGTTGATCTCGAAACTAATCATAATATTCTCGCGAATATATTTGATGCTGATCTGATTCCTGCTGATGACTTTATTCGACGTTTTGAGTTGGTTGCTAAAACCTTGAGCAACCTTACCTCCCAGAGCAATGTGCCCATTTTAGATTTTGGCGCACATGAAAACCAGGCAGTAGTGGTTCATCCGCGAATTGATGGACATTCTCTATCGG
This sequence comes from uncultured Anaerolineales bacterium, assembly GCA_964560795.1. Taxonomy (GTDB): domain Bacteria; phylum Chloroflexota; class Anaerolineae; order Anaerolineales; family UBA11858; genus NIOZ-UU35. The sequence continues at coordinate 264 of CAZLNX010000247.1, forward strand.
AAATTCTCCATTCGAGTGAAACATTATCCAGTGACCTGGTTATAGAAATTGTCCAGCATGTAGGGGAATATCTGGATGGGGTGCATCGTGCTGGTTTGCCCCACGGAATGTTAACCCCCGCAACCGTCCTGTTGTCTTCTGATGGAGAGTTTTGCATTGTAGACAGCGGGTATGCTCATGGGATGGATTTGCCAAATTTAATTTCATCCAGTCAGATAGAAACACAACCCTATCACGCGCCTGAATTGCGCACTGGTGGAAACTTGACTCCTGAGACAGATTTTTATGCCCTGGGAGCGACGATCTACGAAGCTTTGACCGGGGAGAAACTAGAACTCAATATTCAAGATCCATATCCCGGGAATATATCTCCGGGTTTGCCACCTGAGTTAGATGATCTGGTCGCCAAATGCCTGGCTCCTAATCCAACCCAAAGGGTGCGCAGCGCGGTCGAACTGCTCAATGGGTTGGAAGATGTCCGCAGAGGTATCACAATGGGCGCTCAAGATACAATTCTGGGAATGGAAGATGCCCTGGTGGGGCACACCTTAGGCGCATATCAACTTGTAGAGCGGTTGGGGCAAGGGGGCATGGCGACCGTCTATAAGGCTTACGAGCCGGCATTGGATCGTTACGTGGCTATAAAAATATTGCCCCAGTTTTTCGCTCGAGATCCCAGCTTCAGCCATCGATTCCGGCGGGAAGCCAGAGCGGTTGCCCAACTTGACCATCCTAATATTGTCCCCATATTCAGTTTTGGAGACGAGGGGGAAATTACGTATATTGCCATGCGCTATGTTGAAGGGGGTACCCTCAAAAAAACACGCGGCCAGGTTTACAACCCCGAGCAGGCCATCAAGCTAATACTTCCAATTGCCAAGGCGCTTGCTTACGCTCACCAACGCGGTGTTATTCATCGCGATATCAAACCAAGTAATATTTTGATGGCAGAAGGGAATTGGCCTTTGTTGACTGATTTTGGCTTGGCAAAGATGGCTGAGGCATCCCAACAACTTACAGGCACAGGTGTTGGGGTTGGTACGCCGATGTACATGTCACCGGAACAGGGCCAGGGCATGAAGGTTGACCTTCGCACAGATATATATTCTCTAGGTATTATGCTGTATGAAATGCTTACGGGGGATGTGCCCTTCCGTGCAGACACACCGATGGGAATAGTGATAAAACATATTACTGCGCCCATGCCCATCCCCAGGGATGTCAACCCCGATATTCCCGAAGACATAGAGCGGATAATTCTCAAGGCCTCGGCGAAATCTCCCCCAAATCGTTTCTCGTCAGTTGACGAGATGATCAATGTCTTGGAAGACGCTCTAAGCAATCTGACAGATCGTTCCGTTATTGAGCCGATGCCAGAGAAAAAAGATATCTCTCAGGAGGAGTCTCTGGTAACCCCAGGTATTGAGGCAATGCCTGAAAAAGCTGTTAAAGTCGAAAAAGATGTCACTCCGGAACCGGCAGGTGAAATTTGTCCACATTGTGAGAGTCTAAACCGACCCGGTGTGCGCTTTTGTGAGGAATGCGGGGAAATGTTGAGCAATCAGGTTGTAGATGAAACTCCTGTGAAACCATTAATTTGTCCAGAATGTGAAACTGAAAATCGAACCGGTGTACGTTTTTGTGAAGAATGTGGAAATTCCTTAGAATGACTTAAGGAGAATTGAAATGATATGCTCAAACTGCGCGCAAGAGATCCCGGAAGGGAAGAAATTTTGTGGCCACTGTGGTCAACAGCTGGTTGATGCTCCAGATAAGGGAAGTAAGTCTGCTACACGGCCATCGGTAAAAGATCCCGAAGAAGTTTCAGCAACTGTAATAGCGCCCAAGAGAGTCACTCCGGAGCCAGAAAAAGTCGCTACCGAACCGACATCACAGGAGAAGACGGACAAAGAAGAGACAATATCCAGGGAGATTCCTTCCCGAGGCGTGCCTGGTTGGATGTGGGGGTTGATAGGTGCTGGCGCGATCGTATTAGTCGCTGCAGTTGTAGTGATAGTGCTGGTAATCTCCGGAGCCATCGATTTGGGGGGATCAGAGCCTGATGTTGTTGTGGTCACTGAAATTGCTCCCACAGCGGTGTCAGAGACCATCGAAACTGCTGAACCAGATGAAGTTGCTCTGGACGCTGATACGACTACAGGTGTTTTTGAATGTAAAGACCCAATTGGCTGCGTGACCTATGGCCCCGATGAACCCATCCGCATCGCCTCTGCGCTGGTAATCTCTGGCCCTAACACAGACCTGGGCACAGATTCTCAGTACGGTGTTGAGATCGCCATCGATTTTAGGGGCGAAATACATGGACACAGCATTGAACTTCAGGTGGAGGACGATGGCTGCTCCGCAGAGGGTGGCCAGGCTGCTGGTCAGAAGATCGTTTCTGACCCCACAATCGTGGCCGTCGTTGGTACAAGCTGCTCAGGCGCCGGCGTGCCTATGTCTGAAGTGATCTCCGAGGCCGGCTATGCGATGGTATCTCCTTCCAATACATCCCCCACCTTAACGGATCCTGATCAGGCCTTCAACCCCGGCTACCTGCGCACGGCTCACAACGACAAGGTGCAGGGCAAGGCTATGGCTGAGTTTGCCTATAACGTCCTGGGTGTTATCTCTGCCGCTGTCATTCACGATGGTGACCCCTATACTGAGGGTCTCGCCCGTGTGTTCGCTGACGCCTTCGAAGAGATTGGTGGCACGATTGTTGAGTTCACCGCGGTCAACAAAGGTGACGTTGACATGCGACCAGTGCTCTCCGCTGTTGCCGCTGCTGGACCGCCCGAACTGCTCTACTACCCCGTCTTCACCGCTGAGGGTGGCTTCCTGACCAAGCAGGCCAAAGAGGTTTCCGGCCTTGAGGAAACAATCCTTTCCGCGGCTGACGGCATGATCTCCAGCGCTGCAATCGAGGCAGTTGGCGATGCTGGTGAAGGTATGTACTTTTCCGGACCGGATCTCTCCTTCTCTGGCGGATTGTATGATGATTTTCTCGATACGTATGTTGGTAAGTATGGTGCTGCACCGATCTCTGTCTTTCACGCCCATGCATTCGATGCCGCCAATATGATCTTCGATTGCACCGAGGCAGTTGCTGTCCAAGATGGCGATTCAATCCACATTGGTCGCCAGGCACTGCGCACCTGCCTCTATGCCACATCTGGCTTCGAGGGCATCACCGGTACATTGACCTGCAACGAGTACGGTGACTGCGCTGATCCGAAGATCTCTGTGTCGCAGCTCAACAATGGTGCTTACGAGCGTATTTGGCCATAGATTGTCTCTGGTGAGATTGCGATGCTGCCATAAGTTTAGTGAAATCCAGAGTTTTGCGCAAATTTTGAGGAACCTATGAATTGTCCAAACTGCAACCAAGAAATCCCGGAAGGGAAGAAGTTTTGCGGCCACTGCGGCCATCGACTAGCAGAGGGTATAGTTGATCAGGGAAGCGAGTCAGCAACAATGCCTTCTAAAAAAAAACCTGAAGAAATTTCAGCGACGGTAATAGCTCCCAAGAGAGTCAGTCCGGAGCCAGAAAAAGTCGCTACGGAACCAACTTCACAAGAAAAAACGGACAAAGAAGAGACAATATCCAGGGATGTTCCTTCCCGCGGTGCGCCTGCTTGGGTCTGGGGAGTTGTGGGAATAGCAGGAGTATTGGCTGTGCTATTAGTATTAATTTTTACTGGGGTAATAAGACTAGATACTTCACCCGACGAGGATGTAACCCCGACTGTGGAAGTGCCAGCCGTATCCGATTATTTTGATGAAGCTGAAATAGGCACTGAGAAGAATCCCATCATTTGGGCAGTGGTTCCATCTGGTGAGACCGAGCAAGTTGTGGCTGGCTTCGAGGAAATATCTTCAATGATATTCGATGAAACGGGTTTAGTTGTCGAGCCCTTTGTCGCCACAGAATATGCCGGCGTGATCGAGGCCCTATGCACTGACCCACCCCGAGCTCACATGACCTCCCTGGCGACTTTCTCCTATATCTTGGCTGCTGACAAGGGCTGTGCTGAGGCTGCGTTGGTTGCCGTGCGCTACGGCTCGTCCTTTTATAATGGGCAGATATTCGTACGCGCTGATAGCGGCATCACCTCCGTCGCTGATTTGGTTGGCAAAGCCTACTGTCGCCCCGACATCTTGAGCACTAGTGGATGGGTTATTCCCAGTATTACCCTCAAGGCTGCTGGTGTTGACCCCGATACTGATCTGGCGCAGATCTTGGATGCCGGCACCCACGATGCCACTGTTGCTGGTGTATACAACGGCGACTGTGATGCTGGTTCGACTTACGCGGATGCCCGCAGTAGCATCGAGGAAGATTACCCCGATGTGATGGATGTGATCCGGGTCATCGAGATCTCAGCTGATATCCCCAATGATGGTGTGCAGTTTGTGGTTGGCTTCGATGCTGAACTGAAGGATCAGATCGTGGCTGCCCTTTTGGCCATTGCTGGGACTGATGCTGGACAAGAAGCTCTCGATACCGCATACCAGTGGAAAGGATTGGAAGCACACGACGACACCTTCTATGATGCCTTCCGCCAGGTGCTGGATGCCGCTGGTGTCTCAGCTGAAGACTATTAATTTTGTAAAGGGTTATCCCTATGAATTGTCCAAACTGCAACCAAGAAATCCCTGAAGGAAAAAAATTCTGCGGTCATTGCGGACATAAATTGGTTCCCAGGGAACCTGTGATACACTCTCCTGAACCCGAAGGTTTTGACGAGCAAGCACCTACAATCGTTGATAAGTCTCCCATTCAGCCAGCAACAGATGATATCGACGAGAGCGCACCGTCCATAGAACCCAAATCGGAAGTTGAACCTGTCGTAGGGCAGAAAGCCTGTCCGAGCTGCGGGACACAAAATCCATCCGGCTCCCGTTTTTGCAATGCTTGTGCTGCCGATCTGACCCCAGAGGAATCCCCGCCGGATACCGTTGATGCGCCCATTCTCCAGGATGAGGTTGAGGAACAACTCCCCGAAAAGTCAGAAGAGACACCCAAGCCAGACCCTCCTGCTGAAAAACGTGGCATACCCAGATGGGTCTGGGCTTTCGGTTTATTATTAATAGTGGGGCTGATAGTAGTAGGGATTTTGGTTGTGCCACGAGTTATCTCATCAGAAGGCGCATCTACGGAAACATCAGCAGAGCGACTGGAACCTTCTCCAAAGGTAGATGTTCCCGCAGTCTCCGATTCTTCTGAAGGTGAATCTGAGACAACGCAATTTGTGGAAGAAAGCCAGGAATTACCGTCAGTGCCCTCCTTTGTCTCCGAAGTTCTCCAGAATGCGACGATCTCAGCAACAGAAGATTTTTATACCCTACCAGGTGATTGGCATCAATCGTCAAGTTCGATCAACCATGACAGCGCAAATAAAATTGTGTTTATCCCAGGGAGTAACAATGGCATCCATCTTGGCGCTCCTTACGAGATAGGCGAAGGAGAGGCTATCTTGGCACTGTTCCAGTTCGACAAGCAGGGAGATGTTCGCACAATGTTAGAAGCTGGAACCTGGGAGACATCGACGTACCGTCGCTGGGGGATGTTTTCAACCGTGGGAAATTTTCGCACCGATACGTACTTAGGCGTAGATTGGCGAGGAGAGCCAATTCTCGAGGGGAAGATTCAGGCAAAACCAGATACTTGGTACTATCTATTGTTAGCAGTTGGGCCACAGGGCAGATTCGCCATGAAGGTTTGGGAGCGCGATGATCCCTCGCAAAGCGCGCAATATTGGGAGCTGGATGAAAGCCAATGGGAAAATAAAAAATGGTCATTCCTGCTTTCGAATTGGGGCGGGGATGTATACCTTGATTCACTCTCGGTTATCGAGTTTAGCGCTCTTCATGATTTATCCCAGGCTGAAATCCATTTCTGGGCGGGGAAAGATTATGATCGAGAAGGGAATGATCAGGCTGCTCTAGATGAATATAGCCAGGCGATTGCTCTAGATGATCAGGTGCCTCATTACTTCCGCAGGCGTGGTGTGATGTATTGGAAATTAGGTGAACAAGATGCATGTATCACTGATCATCTTACAGCCATAGACGTAGATCCCGACAACACATCAGTGCTGGGAAACCTGTCGTACTTTTACAAGGAACAAGGTGATTTTGACCAGGCATATTATTATGCTGACCAGCTCGTCAATGTGGCACCTGACCTGCATATTGGGTATTGGTACATGGCTGATGCTGAGATGAATGTTGCTGATGATCCGCAGTCGGCTGTCATCGATTACTCCCTGGCCATTGATCGCTATTCGGGCGATGCCAGTTTGTATCGGGATCGTTGTATTGCCTACAACGCTTTAGAAGAGTATGCGTTAGCAAAAGAAGACTGTACACAATGCTTGGAAATTGATCCAAATTATGATGGTTGTTATTGGGACCGCGGCTGGGCAAATGACGGTCTGGGAGATACCTCGGCAGCAGTAAGTGATTTTGAAAACTACCTAGAAATGGTAGCGCCTGATGTGTGTCCTGAGTGTCAGGAAGACGCCCAACAATACATTGATCAAAATAAATGAATCTTATCCGTGACAAATATTGGTCGAAACTCATTTAATCTATATAGAAAAATCGAGGCCGCCAAATGCAAAATGACACTGTTCTTAAAAAATATCATCTGGAAGAGAAGCTGAATGAGACCCCTACAATTACATATTACCGTGGGTTAGACAGCGAGAGCACACAAGTAGCACTTGTCGCGGTGATCAATCAGGAGATTGTTCCTTTAGATAATTTCCTCTCTCGTTTCGAGCTGGTCGTCGAAACCCTCCAGGAAATCGATAGCCCCTATGCATCCCAACTGCTGGATTACGGCGAATATGGTGGACAAGCAGTAGTCGTACAGGAATATGTCGAAGGTCAAACCCTGGCTGCCATGGTAGTAGACAGCGAAGGATTACCTGAAAACCTGGTATTGGATATCGCCGAGCAGGTTGGGAAATATATGCAAGCTTTGCATCAGGCTGACCTCGTACATGGCTCTCTAGATTTAGAGAATATCCTGCTATCATCAAAGGGCATTGTGTGTATACGGAATGCAGGTCTGACGCAAGGCATGGATACAAGTAGTTTGCTGCGTGATGGGGTGATCGATGCTACGCCTTATCAATCGCCGGAACTGCGCTCAGGTGGCGAACTTACCCCAGCAACGGATTTCTATGCCCTCGGCGCCGTTCTCTTTGAATTGCTGACAGGCGAATCTTTGGAATTGGAGCCTACTGACCTTTGGCCGGGGAACAAGAAGCCGGGTCTGCTACCCGAAGTCGATGAATTGGTCTACAAGTGCTTGCAAAGTGATCCTGAGCGACGCATCCAAAGCGCGGCCGAATTGATCAATGGAGTTGAAGAAGCACGACGTAGTTCTCAAGCCGGCGCGCAAGATACGGTTCTAGGCATGGAAGATGTCTTGGTGGGACACACCTTGGGGAATTATCAGTTAGTGGAACGACTGGGACAGGGTGGCATGGCTACAGTGTATAAAGCCTATGAGCCAGCCTTGGATCGCTATGTTGCAATCAAGGTGCTGCCGCAATTCTTCGCCCGCGACCCCAACTTCATGAATCGTTTCCGAAGAGAAGCTAAAGCTGTGGCGCAGTTGAATCATCCCAGCATCATGCCCATTTACAGCTTTGGTGAAGAAGGCGATATTACCTACATTGCCATGCAATATGTCCCTGGAGGGACGCTGAAGCAGGGCAGGGGTCAGGTGTATGAGCCGGCTGAAGCCATCCGCTTGGCACTGCCGATTGTGCGCGCCCTGGCTTATGCTCACAATCGCGGTATCGTGCACCGGGATATCAAGCCCAGCAACGTGCTCTTAGGAGAAGAAGATTGGCCGGTGCTGGCGGACTTTGGCCTGGCCAAAATGGCCGAAGCTTCACAGCAATTGACGGGGACAGGAGTGGGTGTCGGTACACCCATGTATATGTCTCCTGAGCAGGGTCAGGGAACGGGCGTTGATCACCGCACGGATATTTACTCCACGGGCATCATGCTCTATGAGATGCTGACCGGGGATGTCCCATTCCGTGCGGATACCCCCATGGCAGTGGTGATCAAACACATGACTGCGCCCTTGCCCATGCCTCGTGATGCCAATCCGGATATCCCTGAGGCCTTGGAACTCGTTATCTTGAAGGCTACGGCAAAGTCATCAGAAGACCGTTTCCAAACAGCGGAAGAGATGATTGAAGCCTTAGAGAGGGTGCAGAATTCGTTGTTAGCACCCTCTCAGGATGTAGATCAGGCTGAGGTCACGGCACCAGCCCTGAGGGAGCCTGCGCCGCCTGTTGTAGGGAAAGAGCCAGCCCCCTTGGCCAAGACGTTCAAGAAAGCGGGCATCTATCTAGGCGCTGTAATCGGCGTCCTGCTCCTCGGTGTGATCCTATTGTGGGTCTTTGACATCTGCCCGCCAGAAGGTCCCTGGCCGATCCCACCCTGGTGCCCTGGAACTTCTTATGAATTACCGACGATTGGAGGGGAAGAAGAAAGTGCCGCGGTCATTACCGAAGGCAGCTTAGGTGAGGTTTTATTCCAAGAAGATTTTGATGGGCAACTCTCTAGTCAATGGATATTCCAGCCATCAGTTTGGACTATGGAAAGCGATGATGGTCGTAGCGTTCTCCATAATGCCCCGGATGGAAGCGCGGCGGAATTTAGTTCTGTGGAAATCCGTGATACCGATTGGGAAAACTATGCCATAGAGTTCGATTTTCGGTTTATTGAACCGGATCAGTTTGGTGAGTATTATTTTTGGGTGCGCGGCAGGATTACAGATTGTCCACCTACAGTGCAATCGCTACAGGCATATTCAATAATGTTTTCGCCTGAGCGTGTCAGGTTGGACAAATCCATCTGCCAAGCTGGAGCCGATAAAGCTTTGGAGGTGTGCAAAAATAAGATCCCATTTTTGAAATGGTCTGGAAGAATCG
>CAZLNX010000248.1:0-9205 GCA_964560795.1 uncultured Anaerolineales bacterium
AGAGTTTTCAAACTCATTTTGAGAACAATTCTTGATAATATTTTTTATTCCAGAGAGAATATTTAAATAATTATCGTGTTTATCTTTCACAAATTTTCCAATATATGATGGCAACATATTTTTGTAATAGTTTACTTTTGTCAGAAATGTCTCACGAAAAATAATCATAATTGAGGGGAAATTCTACTTGTTTTGGTTATATAATGACACATGTATATGAATGAAAAGGTGCTTTTCTCCCCTACGCGAATGACAAAATAAAAATGGTAGCCCTTACTACTCGCGAGCGTGATCTCTTGAAGGCCCTGTTGGATGCTAGAGCGCCAATAGCGGCTGAAGAATTGGCCGCAGAAATGCGGTTGACGTCGCGACAAGTTAATTATGGTTTGAAGGGGGTAAAACGCTGGTTGTCACATCATAATGTTGAACTGCAAATCACTCCGGGGGTTGGGGTCGAACTGAATTGTTCGCTAGACCAATCTGAACGACTGCGCCAAGATTTGGCTTCTGTTAGGCATATGCAGCTTATACTCTCAGCCGGGCAGCGCCAGCAATTGTTGGCTTTGGTCCTACTGAAAGCAGACGAACCGATGGTTCTATCGGATTTGGAAGAATTGGCGAAAGTATCGCGATCTACCATAATCAAAGACCTGGATGTCATCGAAGAATGGATCAGCCAGCGGGGGATGACCCTGACGCGCCGACCGAATTTTGGGATTGAGATTGAAGGCAGCGAAAATCTGCATCAGGAATTGATTGCAGCCTGGTTATGGGGGGAAACTCCCTTTGGGGAACCACTAACCGAAATCACACACACGAATGGATTAGTTTTCTCTTTACATCAGGATGCTGGCTTACTACCCTTGGTGAGGCATGGCGATAAGATTATCCAAAGATGGAATATGGGACGCGTTTTTGCACAAGTGGCCTACGCCGAAGCCCAACTTGGTGGCCGTTTCACGGATGATGCTGTGTTGCACCTGGCTTTGGTTTTCGCTATTCAATCAGATCGAGTTGAACGCGGTCACCATTTAGATGTTCCTGCACAGCGTATCCAGTGGTTGAAAGAATTGTCGGTTTGGAATGTGGCCAAAATGGTCACCAAACGTTTGGGTTGGCGACTGACTCCTGAGTGGTGCGATATCGATGTTGCGGGAATTGCTATGCATGTTCTGACCGCCCCGCGCAATGAACGCTGGCCGGGCGATCTGGAATTGGATGACAGTTTTCACGGTCTTGTGGGGGAGATTATGAAACATATAACAGCAGCTTTTGATACCCCAGAGATGGAGCAAGATCGAACGCTGCACGATGGCATTGTCAATCATGTTATTCCAGCCTGTCTGCGGCAGAAACTCAATATGTGGCAACCTGCCCCACCCCCGACAACAACGTTATCCGATCGATACGTTTCGGAGCATCAGGTTGCCAAGAAGCTGGCTGCGATCATCGGGAAAAGCACATCGGTCCAATTACCGGAAGTAGAAGTTAATAATATTGCATCTTTGCTACGGGCGGCGCGCATTCGCATCCGCCCGTATCGATTTAATCAAGTCTTTATTGTGTGTCCTAGCGGGATGGCAACCGCTCAGTTGTTGATTGCCCGCCTTGAAGCGCGTTTTCCCCGCCTGGGGCCGCTGAATGTCGTCTCGCTGCGAGCGTTGAGCGATGAACAGATTGCTCAGGCTGAGCTGATCATTTCCACTGTTCCCCTGCCAAAAGTGATCACCCAAAAGATTGATGTTATTCAGGTACATCCTCTTCTGTTGCCCGAAGATGTCGAAGCGATAACGGAGTATCTGACTTGAAATCTCCCCCAATTTTGTTTGCACAGCAGCGTTCCGACCGCTGCTTGTAAAAGGGATTAATTCCCATTTTTTGGCCGCGGAGAAATCCGCCAATCAAATCTTATTTTTATAAGGAGATATATTATGAGAGAAAAACTTCAACGTTTAGGTGGCTTTTTGGCCGGGATGATCATTCCCAACATTGGCGCTTTCATCGCCTGGGGTTTGATCACTGCACTGTTCATCCCCACCGGATGGACTCCTAACGAGAAATTCAGCGAACTCGTTGGACCAATGATCGTTTACTTGCTGCCGATACTGATCGGTTACACTGGTGGTAAGATGATCAACGGCGTGCGCGGTGGTGTGGTCGGCGCAGCCGTGACGATGGGCGTCATTGTCGGAACTGACGTCCCGCAATTCATGGGCGCGATGATCATGGGCCCGCTAGGTGGCTGGCTGATCAAGCTGGTTGACGACGCGCTGGAAGATAAAATCCCCGTCGGCTTCGAAATGCTGATTAACAACTTCTCAGCCGGAATCCTAGCTACGATCGTTGCTTTATTTGGCTACGTAGCAATGTCGCCAATACTCACGGCAATCAGCACTTTTGCCGGAGGCGCTGTGGACTGGCTGGTGAGCGCCAAGCTGCTCCCCCTGGCCGCGATCGTTATTGAACCCGCCAAAGTATTATTCCTGAATAATGCGCTGAATCATGGTGTACTGGCCCCCCTGGGCGTAGCCGCTGTCGAAGAGTCTGGCAAAGCCATTCACTTCTTGCTAGAGACAAACCCTGGGCCCGGTCTGGGGCTCCTTGTAGCTTTTTACGTCGCAGGTAAAGGCATGCTCAAAGAGTCAGCACCGGGCTCTATGATTATACACTTCCTGGGCGGAATTCACGAGATTTATTTCCCCTATGTGTTGGCTCACCCCATCATGATCCTGGCAATGATCGCCGGCGGCTTCGCTGCGGATCTGTGGTTCACCTTGCTGAATGCCGGATTGGTGGCTACACCTTCCCCCGGTTCGATCTTTGCCTATCTGGCGGTGATCCCCAAGGGACAGCACTTCGCGGTTCTTACCGGCGTCTTGATCGGCGCGGTGGTTTCTTTCCTGGTTGGCGCTTTCATCCTGAGAGTGCGCCCGGTTCGTGAAGATGAAGATGAGGAAGAAGAAGTTGGCGGCGGCGCGGCAGCCGTGCCCGGCCTCAGCTAATTCGATATTTGCGGAAAGTGATAGGCTTCTTTTTCAGAAGCCTATCACTTCATCAGAAAGCAAACAGGTTTATGAGGAAACCAGGAAGACAGGAGTGTTGGATGAAAATTTATGGTTTCCTGGCTTTCTCATAATAAATAACTAGTATATAGGAGTATCTCATGGCAAATTCTATCCTCGCGACAGATGTCGAAACCATTATCCTGGCCTGTGAAGCCGGTATGGGTTCCAGCCTGATGAGTGTTAATGCCCTCAAAAAGAAGCTGAAGAAAGCCAAAGTTCAGGGCGTAAAAGTTGTCCACAAGCCCGCTCGTGACATCCCGGCAGGGACAAAACTTGTGATTGTGCACAAGGGCTTGGCAAAGGTTGTCGCCTCAAAAGCCCCTAATGCCGTAGTCGTTACCTTCAATCATTTCTTCAACGATCCAGCTTTCGACCAGCTTGTGCAGGCTTTTGTTGATGGCAGCGAAATCGTTTCATCAGGGGGGTAAATTGTGGCTATATTGGCGCTTGATCGCATTCAGGTACAGGCTTCCGCAGCAGATAAACAAGATGCCATTCGAAAAGCGGGAGAGTTGCTCGTCAGCAGCGGTTGTGTAGCCCCAGCCTATGTAGATGGTATGCTGGCCCGCGAAGAGACCATGTCCACATATTTGGGGATGGGTGTGGCAATCCCGCATGGGGAGTACGACAATAGAGATGATATTTTCCAGACCGGCATCTCAGTGCTGCAACTCCCGGATGGTGTGGAGTGGGAAGAAGGCGAGAAAGCCCACCTCATTATTGGGATTGCAGCGTCGTCGGATGAGCATGTGGGCGTTCTGGCTCAATTGGCAGAAGTGCTTGAAGATGAGGACCTGACCGAGAAATTGATCCAAACCAGCGACCCGGAATTGATCCTGTCTACTTTGGGGGCGTGATTTGCTCTCCGACCGCGGTCAGCCGACCGCGGTCTATCAACCAGAAAGCGAAAGTTGGTACTTCTATGAAGCAACAAGACATCGTTATCCAAAATCCAACCGGGTTGCACGCACGTCCGGCGAAAATCTTTGTCAATATTGCTAAGGGCTTTCAGGCTGACATCCGCGTATTTCATGGTGAGAAAAAAGCCAACGCCAAAAGCCTGATTTCACTGTTGACCTTAGGTGTTGAAAGCGGAAGCCAGATTCACATCGAAGTGGATGGCGAAGACGAAGACGCTGCCCTGACGGCTTTGGTTGAGGTGATAGAGAGCGGTTTGGGCGAAGAAGAGCTAATAGAACGAGTTGCCAATGAAGTAGAACAAGCTCCGGAGGCAGTAGCTCCCGAAAAAGAGGGTAAACCCCAAACGGAGTCCACCGCGCTCCCTGAAAATAGTATTCAAGGTATTCCGGGTGCGCCGGGGATCGTCATCGGCCCGATTTATCATCTCAAACACACAGAAATCAAAGTTGAAGAGACTTTCGAGAGTGAATCGGCGGAAAAGAACCAGTTGCAGGCAGCGATTGAGAAGGCCAAGGGGCAATTGACACGGCTGCATGCCCAGATGCTGGCGCAGGGCGTTGGAAGCGAGGCCGCGATTTTCGACGTGCATATGGAATTGTTGGATGATGTTGAGCTGCTAGATGCCGTGTTGGCGAAGATCAATCAGCGGCAGAGCGCGGCTTTGGCATGGCAATCGACGATTGATGCACGGGCTAAGGTTGTAGCCGGGTTGGATGATCCCCTGTTGGCTGCGCGCGCTGCTGATTTGCACGATGTTGGCTATCGTGTGCTGCGCATTCTTGCAGGCGCAGATGGCGAGAACTCGGTTTTTCCTGATCATCCGGTGGTTGTGGTGGCTGATGATTTATCACCATCAGATACGGCCTCACTGGATCGTGATAAAGTTTTAGGCTTTTGCACAGCCAGCGGCGGGCCGACTTCCCACACGGCAATTATTGCTCGTGCTTTGAGTTTGCCTGCTGTAGTCAGCGCGGGAGAGCGTGTGCTGGCGTTGGACGATGATATCACCGTGATTTTGAATGGTGATTCAGGTTGGATCACGCTAAAGCCGGGGGATGATGAAATTGCTAAGGCCAAAGCCATGCAGCAGGCAGGGCAGGAGACACGCCTTGAAGCGCAGCGAGTTTCTGGGGAGCCTGCCATCACGATTGACGGTCACCGGGTTGAAATTGCCGCCAATATCGGCGGCGCAGCCGAAGCTCGTGAAGCATTGATATCTGGCGCGGAGGGTGTGGGACTTCTGCGAACTGAATTTTTGTTTTTAGAGCGTACTAATCCCCCTTTGGAAGACGAGCAGTTTGCCGTTTACCGTGATATTGCCCAGGCTATGCAAGGTGCTCCGGTAATTGTACGCACGCTGGATGTAGGCGGTGACAAGCCACTGCCGTATATTAAGATGCCCGAAGAAATCAATCCGTTTTTGGGCGTGCGCGGCATTCGGCTGTGTTTAGCACGGCCTGAATTGTTACGCGAGCAGCTTCGAGCCGTGTTGCGGGCCGCGCAGCAGGGCACGCTGCGGATCATGTTCCCGATGGTGTCTGATCTCTCCGAGTTGCTGGCCGCCCGCGCCCTGGCCGACGAAATCTGCACCGAGTTGGATGTTCCCAGTGTTGAGATGGGTATTATGATCGAAGTCCCCTCGGCCGCGTTGATGGCCGATGTGTTCGCTGAGCACGTTGACTTTTTCTCGATTGGCACCAACGACCTGACACAGTATACCCTTGCGATGGACCGGATGCACCCGCAGTTGGCGGGCAAATCGGATGGCCTACACCCGGCGATATTGCGGCTGATTGATGCCACGGTTAAAGCCGCACATGATGCTGGAAAATGGGTCGGTGTTTGTGGCGAGTTGGGTGCGGACCCTCAGGCTGTGCCAATTCTCGTTGGATTGGGCGTGGACGAGTTGAGCGTCACTGTTCCCGCAGTGCCGACTGTCAAGGCGCAAGTGCGTGCCCTGGATTATTCAGAGACACAAACGTTAGCGCGCAGGGCTTTGGCCTGTGCCACAGCTTCAGATGTACGTCAGCTTGTGGAGAAGTAGAAAAATGCTATCTCACTCTCACGCAAAGCCGCGGAGAACGCAAAGAAAATAGAATAGAATACTTTTGCGTCTTGGTGACTTGGCGTGAGAAAAACGAAGTCACCACAAAATCGTAAATACGAAAGAGAAAAAATGACTAAAAAATATCAACAGTATCGTTCTGCCAACGCGCCTGTGCCCGAAAAAACTTGGGCCTGGAATCTTTACGGCGCGGGCGTTGAAAATATCGGTCGAGATAACAAACCGGAGCAATTCGACATCCCCGAACCAGGCGATGACCAGTTGCTCGTGCGCATCGACAGCGTCGGGATGTGCTTCTCGGATGTAAAAATCATCGACCAGGGAGGGGGGCATCCTAAGCTATACAACCGTGACCTCTCCAAAGAGCCGGGCCGCCTGGGACATGAGGTTTCGCTAACCATTATCAAGGTTGGTGCGGATTTACAAGATCAGTATCATCCCGGTCAGCGTCTGGCTGTCCAGCCGGATATTTATCAACAGGGCAGGGTTACCGCCTACGGTTACACCATCCCCGGCGGGATGATCCAGTATCATCTCATCGGCCCCGAAGTGCTGGATACCGACGAAGGCGCTTGCCTGCTGCCCCTGGAGGGCGAGATCAGCTACGCCGCGGCTTCACTGCTCGAGCCCTGGGGCTGCGTACTCGGCGCCTATAGACAGCGTCGTCGGCTCAACCCGAAAGAGGGCGGCATCATGTTGATCGTTGGCAATCCCGACGATGAGCGTGAATACCAATTCTCCGCCGGGCTGGATGCCCCCGCAAAGATCGTTCTCTGCGATGCACCTGCTTCTGTCAAAGCCGTGGTTGATGCCACCGACGCCGAAGTTTTCATTCACGATGGCGTAGAAGATTTTGCTGTCCTTTCACAAGAACTGGCTGGCGGCGAAGGTTTTAACGATGTTGTCGTTCTTGACCCCCGCTCCGCGGACACGGTCAGCGAGATCGCCAAAGAGATCGCTTTCCGCGGCACGATGAATATGATCGGCACCCAGCCGCTTGATGGTCGCCCTGAGAGCGATCTGGGACGCTTGCACTACCATTACATCGCCTTTATCGGTAATCAAGGCCCCGATATTGCCGCCTCTTATGGCGAAGAACGCAATCGCTGTGAACTTCAAGCCGATGGCACTGCGGTCTTCATTGGTGCCGGTGGCCCGATGGGGCAGATGCACGTTCAACGTGCGATTGAAATGGATAATGGTTCCAATGTTTTAATCGCTACTGAAGTCAACGAACTTCGCCTTGACGCACTCAACGAGCGCTTTGTGCCTCTCGCTGAAGAATATGGCAAGAGCCTGCACGTCATCAACCCTGTCACTTCCGAGAAAAAACTCTACGATTTGGTGATGGAAGTTACTGATGGTAAGGGCGCCGATGATGTCATCGTCAGCGTTCCTTCCGCAGCCCTGATGACCGAAGCCGACACATTGATGAATGAAAATGGCATGATGGTTTTCTTCGCTGGTGTCCCCAACGGCACAATGGGCGCGTTGAACCTGAGCAACGTCTACCTACACAACGCCCAATACACCGGTACCTCGGGGCTGACCATCCACGATCAGGCCGCGGTGTTACAGCGCGCCAACGAAGGAGCGCTCTCGCCCGGACGCATGGTCGCCGCTATCGGTGGGATGAATGCCGGACTGGACGCGATTGATGGCGTGATCAACAGCAGCTATCCAGGTAAGATCGTCATCTTTCCCCAAATTCAGGATTTGCCCCTGATGAGCCTGGACGAGCTGGCTGAGAAACTCCCCGCGGTCGCAGAAAAACTTGGCCCCGGCAATGTCTGGACAGCCGAGGCCGAAGCCGCTCTGATTGAATCACACTGGCAGCCCGCCGCATGAGCAACATTTACACACTCACGCTCAACCCGGCCGTAGACCGTGAGCTGACCGTCCCGGCCATCGAATTCGATGCTGTGCTGCGAGCTTCTGCCTGGCAGGTCGATTTCGGCGGCAAAGGCTTCAATGTCTCGCGGATGTTGAAATCGCTGGGAACTACCAGTACAGCCCTGGGCTTCGCGGGTGGCAAGAGTGGCGAGCTATTGCGCGACGGCCTGGAATCGTTGGGCATCGCTGCCGATTTCATTTGGATCGATGGCGAAACGCGCACCAATATCAGCATCGTCACCGAGGCGCACGATCATTATGTTAAAGTCAATGAGCCAGGCCCCACCATCTCATTCGCCGAACAACACCAATTGCTGGATCAGGTTCGGGCATTGAGCCGCCCTGACGATTGGTGGGTTCTGGCAGGCAGTCTCCCGCCGGGCCTCGCATCGGATTTCTACGCTCAATTGGTCGAAATTATCCAAAGCGGGGGCGCTCATGCCATCCTCGATACTAGCAGTGATGCCCTGGCTCAGGGCTGCAAAGCTGCCCCTTTCCTGGCAAAACCCAATGATGTTGAGATCCAGAAAATCACCGGGCTTCCCGTGGATAATGAAGCGCAAATCATCGCTGCCGCCCAACGACTGGTCGAAATAGGCGTTTCCAATGTGGTTGTGTCGCTCGGCAAACGGGGCGCCATGCTGGCAACCCCAGATGGACACCGGTTGGTGAAAAGCCCAAAAATTGAAGAGCGCAACCCCATCGGAGCGGGCGATTCCTTGGTTGGTGGCCTGGTTTGGGGATTGAGTCAGGAGATGCCACTGGTGGATGCCTTGCGTTGGGGTGTAGCCTGCGGCGCGGCCGCGGCCAGCCTTTCTGGAACCGGAGTGGGTTCGCGCGAATTAGTGGAAAAATTGGTAACAATGACAGAAGTTCAGCAGATCTGATACGCGGATGTTATGCTAACCACCAAAATTGTCACCATCGAACGTTTTTTGCTGGATACCCAACCGGATTACGCCCGCGGGGACCTGACGGCCTTATTGTACGATCTGGCTTTAGCCGCCAAAGTCATTGCTTCTCAGACTCGGCGGGCTGGCTTGCTGGACATCCTGGGGTTTGCGGATAATGTCAACATCCAGGGCGAAGAGCAGCGCAAGCTGGATGTCTATGCCGATGATATTGTCGTACGCCTGAACGATCACACCGGACGTCTGTGCTCCATGGTTTCCGAGGAGCGCGAAGATTGGATTCCGATTCCCGCCAAATACCCTAACCCGGACGAGCCGGAACCAAAAAGGACAAAAGGAAAGAGAGAAAG
>CAZLNX010000249.1:0-9168 GCA_964560795.1 uncultured Anaerolineales bacterium
TTTTTTGTTGCTCAACGCTTCTGTTTTGCCTGAGTTACTGCAGTAGAGTCTACTAAGCGATCAGCAATATGCGTTACCCCTTGAAAATGTGAAACGGGCATTACGTATTGTTGCCATCACCCCGCTGCCGGATGTACCCCCTTGGGTTCTGGGGGTGATCGATTTGCATGGCCGGGCTATCCCGGTCATCGATCTCCGACAGCGGTTTGGTCTCCCCAGCCGAGAAATCCAGTTGGATGACCGCCTACTCGTTGTTCAGATGCATCAGGGAACAAACGCTCTACTTATCGATGAAGTGACAAAAGTGTTGGAGTTAGAACCGGGGCAGGTGGAATATTTCCAGGGCTTTGAAGAAAGACATCACAGTTCAGTTTCAGCAGTGATACACCAGAATGACGCCCTGGTTTTGGTAATTGACGTTGCTAATCTAAATGATTGGGATGGGAATATAGAAAATCTTCATCCGGAGATCATCGATCGGGGTGCTGGACAACCTGACTCAGCAAGAGATGACCTTACCATGATCAATGGAATCGGGCAGGTATATGCTCAGAAATTACAAGCCGCAGGAATTTATACCTTTGCAGGACTGGTAGCGAAAAACCAAGAGGAAATCATCAAGCTGTTGAGACTACCGCAGTGGCGTGTACCCGATATTCATAGTTGGATTGACCAAGCTCGTAAATTGGCACCAAAACATAGTTAACATGACCGAATTATTACTTTCACGGCAGTTGTCCCAGCATGATTACAGGCGTTTTCGGGGTTTGGTATTAGAGCGTACAGGATTGGACATAGGTCCCCGCCGACGTGAGACACTTGTCAATGGTGTCTTAGATGGAGCTGCCCGCGCCAGGTGTGAAGATTTGGAACAATATTTCACGTTATTGAAGATCACCCAAACAAATGATTCTCTATGGGACGACCTGATCTGCAAATTGACCGTTGGCGAAACCTATTTCTTCCGCAACCCTTCTCATATTGAAGCCCTTTGCTCTCACATATTGCCCGATTTGCTCTACCGCCACCGCAAGGAGAAGCGCTTGCGCATTTGGAGCGCCGGGTGCTCCACCGGCGAGGAAGCTTACACCATTGCCATAATACTCCGCAGGATCCTACCTGAAATTGATGATTGGAACGTTCTCATCCTGGCAACCGATATCAATCGAGATTCCCTGAAAAAGGCGCAGACCGGACACTATCGAGAATGGTCTTTTCGACAAAGCCATCCAACTGTTAAAAAAATGTATTTCAAGAAAAATGGGGATACCTACGAGATCCTACCCAAAGTGCGGGAGATGGTCTCTTTCGCGTATTTGAACCTGGCAGATGGGTCTTTCCCTTCCCTGATCACGAATACCAATGCGATGGATCTGATCTTGTGCCGAAATGTATTTATCTACCTTCCCAAGCTCGCAACTGCGGAAATAACCAATCACTTTTATCAATGCCTTTCTCCTGGGGGGTGGCTGGTGGTGGGGGCCAGCGAAACCAACCACAAAACCTACCGGCAGTTCGTGACTCGCGATATTGGGGCAGCCACGGTTTACCAGAAAGATACTGCCAGGCCAACAGATATGCCTGGGGATGATCTGGAGAAAGTCACTAATCTTACTAAAAAAATCCACAAAGCTGCGCCGCCTTCATCTGCGCCTACTCTGCCAAGAATATCTCCACCAGCGAGTAAACCCGCAGAGCAGGAAGGCTACCCCAGATCCCCCGTACCGGAGATACCATCCAAACCCAGCATCCCCAAGCCACCTACGCCTACTGAGGTCTACCAGACTGGGTTGGATTACTATGCCAGCGGCCAATTCGAAGAAGCGATACATAAGTTTTTGTCAGTTGTGGAAACTAACCCTGATATAGAGATGGCCTATTACCAGATGGCCCGTATTCGTGCCAACCAGGGACGTTTAGAAGAGGCCCAATCCTGGTGCCAACTAGTTCTTGACCGCGCTCCGGAACTACTTGAAGCCCACTATACACTGGCGCTCATATACATCGAGGAGAATATGCCTGATCAGGCTATCAAACAGTTCAAGAAGGTCCTCTACCTAAATCCGGATTACCTGCTGGCGCATTTCGGTTTGGGTACCCTATATCAGAAAATTGATCATCCGGAGAAAGCTTCCCGGCATTTTACCTGGGCGATCCGTTTAGCTGGCAGGATATCGCCAGAGGAAGAAGTGCCAGGCTCCGATGAACTTACCGCTGGCCAACTTATCAATATGATCAATACAAGTAGACGGTTTAGCAGTAGCTGAATTAAATACAGCCGCGTTTCGTGTGATTTGAAAGTTCATGATTTCGCCAAGGAGTGATTTATGGACCCATCAGATGAACATATATCTTTATCCCACGTCTTGGAGAAACGGGCGCAGATCCTGGCGCGTAGACCTAAGGAAGAAATCACAGCGACCGAGTTTCTACACTTGGTGACTTTCCCGCTGGGGGATGAGCGTTACGGGGTAGATATCGACCTGGTGCAGGACGTACGATCATTTAACCAACAAAACTGGTCACCCATCCCCTGCACGCCAGACTTCATCGTTGGTGCCATTAACATCCGGGGGCGCATTTACTCACTAATGGATGTGGCCCGCTTCACCGGCCTGCCCTCCAGGCCATTCACGGAGATCACCCATGTACTCCTGCTTCGGAGTAGAGATCATGGGATGGAGGAGGCCATGGAACTCAGCATTCTGTCTGATGATATCCCGCAGGTTGTCGATATCCCTCTCTCAGTCGTGGAATCAGCCTCAGTGACGGTATCCGCCAGGATGCAGGAATACGTCCGGGGGGTTACCAAAGATATGCTGATAATTTTGGATTTGGAGCGCTTGCTTTCCGATCCAGGCATCATTGTCCATCAAGAAGCTTGACTTTACCCCCCATGCCAATACAGAAAAAGATGAGAGTTCAACCAATAAGAGATGTAATAAAGGAGACAAAGATGAAGCTAAGCTTAATTGCCAAATTACTTTTGGGGTTTTCCTTAGTTCTGCTAATAACCACAGCAGTGAATATATACTGTCTAATCCAATTGGATGTTTTAGCTGATTTAACGTCCAAGATATACAACCATCCGTTGCAAGTAACCCGGGCTGTGCTCCATGCTGACGGAGATATTATCAGAATGCATCGGAGCATGAAGGATGTTGTACTGGCGACCAATAAAGCTGGTATTGAAGCAGCCCAGGCTGTGGTTGACGAGGAAGAAATGGAGGTTTATGAACAACTGGCCATTGTCGAGGAATGGATTCTCGGTGAGGAGGGTCAAACGCTTGTTGTTGATGCTATTCAGACTTTTGATGACTGGAAAGTGATTCGCGATGAGGTGATTGCATTGACAATAGCTGGAGATGTAACCCAGGCTGCTGCCATTACCAAAGGTAAGGGCGCAGATCACGTTGCATTGTTGGAAAGTAAAATGCTAGCGATGAGGGAGTACGCCGCTACAAAAGCGACCGAAATGTATAACACTGCTCAGGTCACACGATCTAATGTTATCATCACTGCCATTATTTCACTCGTTACGGCGTTGCTAGTCAGTGGATTGTTCGGATATTTCCTATCTCGAAATATATCTGGAAACATAAATAAAGTTGCCGACACAGCACGATTTGTGGCTTCAGGTGATCTGACCGCGCGTGCAGATGTTCAAAGCGGTGATGAAGCCGAGTCATTGGCTCAGGCTTTCAACAATATGAGTGATGATCTAGGTGAGATAATCCGCCAGACCCTGTCCGCTGTTGCAAATATCACCTCTGCCTCGACGCAGATTGCCAGTGCCATCGCTGAGCAAGCTTCCACCGCTACGCAACAAGCCACCGCGGTTACCGCGACGACCAGCACAGTAGAGGAGGTCCGCCAAACCGCCGAGCAGGCTTCTGAACGCTCTCACCAGGTTTCCGATTCCGCCCAAGAAGCGATTGGTGTCGCCGATCAGGGCCTGACCGCTGTAGAGGACACCGTGACGGTGATGAATAGCATCCGCGAACAGGTCAATACTATCGCTGAAACTATCTTGAGTCTGAGCGAACAAACCCAGCAGATTGGTGAGATCATTGCCACGGTAAACGACATAGCCGATCAGTCGAATCTACTGGCTTTGAACGCAGCCATCGAAGCTGCCCGGGCAGGGGAAGCAGGCAAAGGTTTCGCCGTGGTAGCTGGCGAGGTGCGTAGTCTGGCCGAACAATCGGTACAGGCCACTGCCCAGGTGCGGGATATCCTGGGGGAGATTCAGAAAGCCGCCAACACGGCAGTGATGGTAACCGAAGAAGGTGCCAAGCGTACCGAGGCTGGTGAACAACAAGCCCGTTCCACAACTGAAGCTTTCTCCGCCATCAGTGAACATATCAGACGGGTGTCCCAGTCTTCTCAACAGATTGCTGCCAGCACCAGCCAGCAATTGGCTGGTATGGATCAGATTGCTGAGGCCATGAACAGCATCAATCAGGCTACGACCCAAACTGAGGCTTCCACTCGTCAGGTAGAAAGCGCCGCTCAAAATCTGAACGCCCTTTCCGGCGAATTAACCGGTCTGGTCGAGCGATTCAAGCTGAATTGATAGCCAGAAAAAACCATGGAGCGTGAGATGGACCGTCACGAGGAATTCAAACGTGCCTTGCTGGTCACCTTTCAGGGGGAATTAGAAGATCACGCAGGAGCGCTAAATCGAGGGTTACTAGCCCTGGAAGGAAACCCTCCCCAGGAGGAGCAAGAGACCATCCTGGATGAGATTTTCCGCGCTGCCCATAGCATCAAAGGAGCTGCCATGGCGGTGGATTTGGGCAATATCAGTATGCTCGCTCACCATATGGAGGATGCTTTCAGTGCTATGCGTAGCGGAGAACTATCGCCTTCGCCATCCTTGTTCGATGCTTTATTCCCCTTCGTGGATGCACTGCGTGAGATTATGGCAGCCCACCTGAAGGGCGAGCAGATCCCCATGGAAAATTACCAACAACTGCTGGATACCCTGGAATCTGCCCAGCAAGAGAAAGGCGATGTGGAAAGTCTGCAGCCTGTTGTCCCTCAACTTTCGCCACCTGAAGAAGTGGTGAACCAGGGAACGGAAAGCCACTTCGAGCGACCAGATCAGCCTGGTTATGGTCCTGGGCTGACCGGAGAGACCATCCGGGTGGCCACAGCAAAACTGGACATCCTGATGGATGCCATTGGGGAATTGCTGGTGGCGCGCATGAGGGCGGAACAGCGCCTGGGCGAAGTGCGTGCTCTGCAGGCCAATTTGATCCAGTGGCAGAAGAACTGGCGCCAGGTACGAAGCGTTTACAATCGCCTCAAGGGGAGGAATGGCACCGATAATGATGCA
The DNA here is from genome assembly GCA_964560795.1 of uncultured Anaerolineales bacterium. GTDB lineage: Bacteria > Chloroflexota > Anaerolineae > Anaerolineales > UBA11858 > NIOZ-UU35. The sequence continues at coordinate 5,342 of CAZLNX010000249.1, forward strand.
GCATCATGGACTTACCAGGATATCGCTCCGGTGCTTGAATTTCTGGCTGACAACCATGAGCAGCTTACTGATCTCGACAAAGAAATTAACAGTCTGGTTCATCGTTTCTCCAGCGACTATGGCCATCTTTCTCTGCTCTCCGATGATCTGCAAGAAGGCGTGCGCCGGGTGCGCATGTTGCCGATTGCAAACCTTTTCGATATTTTCCCCCGCATGGTTCGCGATTTGGCTCGCGAGCGACACAAGGAAATTATTCTTCAACTGGAGGGAACAGAAACCGAGGTAGATCGCCAGGTGCTCGAAGCGATCAAGGATCCACTGACCCATTTGCTGCGTAATGCCGTTGACCACGGGATTGAGAATCCGGATGTGCGCGAAGCGGCTGGAAAGATTCGTCAGGGCACCATAACCTTAAGTGCCTCCCAAAAGGGTAACTCCATTGTTATCGAAATCCACGATGATGGTACTGGGATTGACCTCGATACCCTTCGTGATGCGGCTGTAGTACGCAAGTTGATTTCGAAATCGGAAGCTGCCAGTTTGAGTGAGCAGGAGACGATTGAATTAATCTACCTTTCTGGTCTCTCCACCCAGCCTCAGGCGACGGATGTCTCCGGTAGGGGCGTAGGCATGGATGTGGTTCGGCGGAACCTGGAACGTTTGCATGGCGTTGTTGGGGTGGATACCTCACCTGGCCAGGGAACTACTTTCACGCTGACTCTGCCGCTTACCATGGCTACCAGTCACGTTCTCCTGGTAGAAGTAGCTGGCCAGATCATAGCAGTGCCCACCACGAATGTAGAGCGCATGATGCACGTCAACCCCGCCTCAGTTGGCAGCATTGAAGGCAAGCCAGCCATTCGAACCGCAGACCAACCGTTGCCTTTATTCAATCTGGCGCGGGTCTTAGAGCTTTCCCGAGAAGAAACGCCGCTGGCACCCGACCAGAAGATCCCCGTGATAGTGGTTGGGGTGCTAGAAAAGCGAATTGCATTCCAGGTGGATTCTTTCAAGGGAACCCAGGAAGTGGTTATCAAAAATCTGGGGAATCAATTAAAGCGGGTGCGCAATGTGGCTGGTGCTACTATCTTAGGCAGCGGACAAGTTGTGATGATCCTCAATGTATCCGATCTGATCCATTCCGTTCAACTTACGCCAGGGATCAAGACCCAACTGCCGGTCGAGGTTAGGGAGGTCCATCGCCGCCGGGTGCTGGTCGTTGACGATTCGATCACCACCCGTACCCTGGAAAAGAATATTCTGGAAAATGCCGGCTACGACGTGCTGGTGGCTGTCGATGGGGAAGAAGCCTGGGGATTTGTACAGGAAGAACCTTTTGACGCGATCGTGGCAGACGTCGCCATGCCGCGCATGGATGGTTTCACGCTGACGGAGAAAGTCAAAACAGACGACCGCTATGTGGAGTTACCCCTGGTTTTGGTCACTTCCCTGGAGTCCCCGGAAGACCGTATCCGTGGCATGGAAGCCGGCGCGGATGCATACATTACCAAGGGCGCTTTTGACCAGACAGATTTACTGGAGACAATCGAGCGATTGATAGGATGACATTATGATCCAAGTACTTATCGTTGATGATTCACCCACCCTGCGCTTACTAACCCGCATGATCTTGGAGAGTGACTCCAATTTGCAGGTAGTCGGAGAAGCCCGCAATGGCCAGGAAGCTGTAGCCTTGTGTCATAAATTACAACCTTCCATCATCACCATGGATATCCGTATGCCTAAAATGGATGGCTTCCAGGCCATCCGCCAGATTATGGCAGAAACGCCGCGCCCAATATTGGTATTGACCACCCCCGACTCTGATAGAGAGCTACAAATTACCTTTAAGGGTTTGGAAGCTGGGGCTTTATCTGTGCTTGGTAAACCCCAGGGCTTACCGGATGAAGACCCGCTGGCTGACCAATTGATTCAACAGGTGAAAGCCATGTCGGATGTCAAGGTCGTGCGCCGACGCTGGACGAAGATACAACGGAATTTGCAGAAAGGCGATAACGGGTCGCCAGTTAAACCAAATAGCGATGATCCTGATTATGGAACATACAAAGTCATTGCCATCGGAGCCTCAACCGGTGGCCCGCCGGCTCTCCAGTCAATTTTGAATAAACTCCCTAGTGACCTGCCGGTCCCGGTGGTAATTGTGCAGCACATCAGCCCTGGTTTCGTTGGAGGGTTGGCTCGCTGGTTGGATGAGACCACCCCTTTGAAATGTAAGCTGGTTGAAAATGGGGAACTGCTTCACCCAGCTACAGTATATCTGCCACCCGATGGGTATCACTTTCAATTTTCTTCAGTTGGTAGAGCAAGGTTGGAAGCCTCCCACTCAGTAGATGGGCATTGTTCTTCAGTGACTGTCATGCTGGAATCGGTAGTAAAACACTATGGCGCGGCTGCCATCGGAGTACTCCTGACCGGCATGGGTAGGGATGGTGCCCGAGGTTTGAAGGAACTCTATCAGGCTGGCGGACATACCATTGCTCAGGATGAAGCTACCTGTATTGTGTTTGGGATGCCAAAGGTAGCCATTTCTCTCGAAGCAGTTGATGAAGTACTGTCATTGCATGAAATCGCCCAACGCTTGAATAAGTTAGTTTTGGTAAATAGGATCATCAGATGAAGATGACAAAAGTTTTAGTGGCCGAAGACTCAACCACAATCCGGCAATGTCTTGTCCATTTGCTAAATGAGGATCCGGAAATCGAGGTTGTTGGCGAGGCCGTCAATGGTCGAGAAGCTGTAGAAATGACTGCAAAGTTGACTCCGGATATTATCACCATGGATGTGGTCATGCCGGATATGGACGGACTGGAAGCGACGAATTACATTATGGAACAAAAACCGACGCCTATTCTGATCCTCAGTGCCTATGCCAACTCAGCGGAAATGAATGTTGTCTTTGAAGCTATGAAAGCGGGCGCGCTAGATGTTTTGGCCAAGCCTACCAGTCTGTGTGAGATCATCAGGAGTGATTGGAAAGATATGTTTTTGTCGAAAGTAAAAAACCTGGCAGAGATTACTCCCCGAATACGATATTCTTGATCTCTAGGATGGATGAAAACGTGCGCCCGGAATTTGATTATCGAGTTCTGCTTCGATGGAATTGTTCGCAGAAATTTTAGGTCAGCATGAACCATTGACGAAAGAAGTTTTCGAAAGAGACAAAGGTAGGTGTTGAAATGAACGACAAGACCAATGGTTTTATCTTAATAGCTGAAGACAGTCCTACCCAAGCTAATCATCTTGAGCACTTACTCACGGAGCAAGGTTACCAGGTAGAGGTCGCTAACAATGGACAAGATGCGCTTGTCCTTGCACAACAATCTAAACCCAATCTGATCATTTCAGATATTCTCATGCCGGTGATGAATGGGTATGAACTCTGCGCTGCAGTCAAACGAGACAACACGCTTAAGGACATTCCAATTATCCTGCTGACCAACTTATCAGACCCAGTGGATATTGTAAGCGGGCTGAATGCGGGAGCGGACTACTATCTCACAAAACCTTACGATGAGTCCCTTTTGGTATCCAGAGTTAAAACTGCTCTTGAAACGCCAGCGAGACTTGATGATGAAGCAGTCGAAGTAAGGCTAGAAGTTGATTTGGCGGGTGAACAACATAGGGTAACTACCAACCACTGGCAGATGTTGAATCTTTTACTTTCGACATACGAAAACGCTGTGCACCACAACCAACTTTTGGTTCAGACCCAACTTGAATTAAATAGGCTCAACGAACAACTTGAAGAAAAGGTTAAAGAGCGTACACATGATTTACGAGAAAGTGAAGAACGCTATCGAAATATC
>CAZLNX010000250.1:0-9163 GCA_964560795.1 uncultured Anaerolineales bacterium
GCCTGGCAGCGTATTTTTCTTTCTTTCAACTGCCAATGATGAAAGAAGTGGGTATCGTTTTGGTTTACCAGATTCTAGGGGCTTTTCTGCTTTTACTGCTTCCAGAGATATTCCAGACACCTGACTTACATCTGAATAAGGAATGGCGTTTGCCATCGAGAATTTTGGGCTGGATAATGTTTTTCATCTTGTTTATCACCTTGGTTATGACCGGCTTCGACGATCCGGGGAATTCAGCTATTTGTTTTGCTGTGTTAGCAATTTTGACACTGGTTTATGCTCTGCGCTATCAAAAAGCCTGGTTGCTTTACTTGACTACGGGCTCCTTGGCTCTGGGTGTTGTTTACGTGCTAAATCACTTTAATTGGGATGCATGGCTTCCAGTGTTGGTCGGTTTAGGGGGAATTTTCTATATTAGCGGATTGATGTTGAACAGGACCGCCGAATCATGGTCCGATGTCTTGCGCTTCAGTGGTCTGGCTCTTGGGGCACTGGTAAGTTTAATTGGATTCATCACTCGCGAGTCAGGCAGCGGCTGGTATGAACTTGGTATCGCGGTTCTTTTTGGCATTGAATTATTTACCAACCGCATGGATTGGATGGAGGCTGGTATTCAATTGATTGGCAGCATTGGCGTATTGCAAATTCGAGCTGATTACAACATTGACCTTCCCTATTTCCTGCTGGGAGTCAGCCTTTTCTGGCTGGGTGTGGACGCAGTGATCGCGAAGCTTGATCTCGATAAGCGGCGTCTTGCTTGGCCTTCGCGTTCCATTGGCGGATTGCTGGTTATCATAAACGTGATCCAGTTGATGAGTGGGAGTCACAACTCGGTTGAGACGACTATTGTATTCGCAGTTTACACAATCTTTTTTGCACTTTATACCTATCTTTATCTCCAACCGCGGTTGCTGTATCTCCCCAGTAGCTTTCTCTCATTGGTTGTCATTTACCTGCTACGCACAAACGATATTGGAGAGTGGGTTCTACCAGTCACCTTGCTTGCTCTTGTTTACTATGCCTTTGGATTTATCATAAGAAGAAAGGAAACTGATAACCCTTGGGCGCGAGCATTGATATTCAGCGGTCTGGGGCTTGGCATCATAACAGCATTATTTTCGCCAATCCAGTCCAGTCTTTGGGCTGTTTTCGCAGTGGCACTTTCAGCCACCATTTTTGCCTTAGAAGCCTCTCATCGCCGAAGCGTTTGGTGGGCCATCCCTGCGAATTTGCTGTACATAATGAGTTATTTTATTTTGCTTGCAGAACTCAATGTAGAAGAGCCACAGTTTTATTCGGTCGGCGCGGCGCTGTTGGGTATGGTAATGCACTACTTGTTGACTCGCAGCGGTAGCAAGATTGGCACATTTGTTGCTGGAATGGCCTCTCAAATGACCCTCTTGGGGACAACCTATATTCAATTTGTTTCCAATGAGGAGATAAGCTATTTCGCTATGCTGTTTTTCCAGGCGCTTGTTGTGTTGATTTATGGCATTGTAATCCGTTCACGCAGCCTGGTAATTACGCCGGTAATATTTGCTGTTTTGACTGTTTTCACTGTTATCTTCGGCTTGATGCAAGGTATTGGCACCATTCTGATGATTGGATGTACGGGGATCATCCTCATTGGATTGGGCATCCTGGCTGTGGTAATGCGAGAGCGCATCAGAGTGCTAGGTGAGCGATTTACTGATTGGCAGGCGTAAATTATGAAAAATTCTCCTCGAAATCTTCATTACTCCCAAGAAACTAATGTAATTCAATTGTGTTATTAAATGTGACAAATGTAGTAAGAAATTGCTAGTTTGTACTGTCGAATTCCGTAAGTATATTTATATTTGTCAAAGGAGATAAAAATGGAACTTGCAGGACGTATTATATTTGCTTTGCCCCTGGCGATGATGGGCATGAACCACTTCATGAACATGAAGGCTATGGTAGGGTATGCAGAATCAAAGAAACTACCTGCTCCTCAGTTTTCTGTTGTTGTATCTGGTTTAGTATTAATTGTTGGACTCTTAGGTTTGGTATTTGATTACCAGACTAAGATTGCCGGATGGTTGGTGGTCGCCTTCTTACTGGGTGCAGCTTTCTTTATGCACAACTTCTGGACTGTCGAAGATGAGAATATGAAGATGGTTGAGATGACTCAGTTCTTGAAGAATATGGGCCTGGCTGGTGGTGCCATCGCTATCATGTATTTGCTCTGAACGTAATTGATCTATATACCAAGCCTCGCAGGCTCTTGCATTCACTTTTTTAGTGCGGCGAGAGCAAAATCTGCGAGGTTTTTCTTTTTAACAACAGCTTAATTTCTCAATTCCTGATTTCCTTATGGATTCAGGACCATCGATAATCTGCCTATTTTTGACGAATTCATGTTTTTGAATAGTTATAGAGGGCAGGTCACTTTTTTGCCTGTATTAAATCTCATAATGTATTGTTGACATTATTGTATCATATACAGTATAATATATGAGATAGTTTGATTGGAGATTGATTCATGGAAAAGCCAACGGAGCATTATCTTTCAGAACTTCGGCGAGGCACGCTAGTTCTCAGTGTACTTAGCCAATTGGAAGAACAGCAATATGGGTATTCCCTCAAAGAACGCTTATCGAATTATGGCATTGAGATCGAACAAGGAACCTTATACCCTTTACTGAGGCGTCTGGAATCTCAAGGCTTATTGGAGAGCGAGTGGGTTGTAGCAGAATCTCGTCCACGTCGGTATTACCAACTCAACAAAAAGGGCGAAGAAATCTTGGATACTCTTTTGCGTGAATGGCAACACATTGTTGAGTCTCTAAAGAATATATTGGGTGATATGGAGCAAAAATAAAATGGAACTAATCAATCGTTATATTTATCAAGTCGGTCGCCGTTTGCCCAAAAAACTTCGCAGTGATGTGGAAACAGAATTGCGCTCGCTTTTAATTGATGCAATGGAGCAAAGGGGTGGTGAACAAGCGTCGAATGATTCTGGTTTTCCAGAAGGTGTCCAGGTTGCAGTCCTTGATGAATTTGGTCCCCCAGCTGAGATGGCAGCAAAATATCAGACTACATCGCGGTACGTTGTGGGACCCAAGTTATTTGACATTTATTTGATTGTGATTGCCGCGATTGCTGGTGCTGGCTTGCTGGCAAGCATTGTCACCACAACTGTATCGGTGTTCTTTACAACTTCGGGTGTAGTTGGATCGCTCGAACTCATAGGACGGGCTTTTGGATTATTCTTTAATGTCTTTATCAGCGGTGTTGGTGCCGTGACGCTGGTCTTCGCAGTATTGGAGCGCGTGATCCCGGGCGATGAGATAAGAATTGATGATGAAGAATGGAATCCGCGTAATTTGCCCAAAGTTGAAGAGTACGAGCGTATCAATCCAGCTGGCTTGATTGCTCAGATTGCCTTCATGTCACTTCTACTGATTTTGTTTATCTTCTTTCCTGATCGCATCAATTTTGGTGCCTACTACGATAATGGCTGGCATGTTATCCCTTCAATCTTATCGCCTGCATTTTTCTCAATCTACCTGCCATTGATGGAGATTCGCTGGGGTTTGACAATCGTTCTTAATTTAATGCTCTTGCGTCAATTGCGTTGGCAAATGAGCACATCGCTTGCTGGGTTGTTTTTGAAAATATTTGACATCTACATCTTGTCACGCCTTGTGTCAGGCACGTCAATTTTGGATGCCAAAGTTTTGGATAGCATTTTCCCGGTTCTAAAAGATATTCCTGTGCCCCCCGTTGATGCCGCTCTACGATTAGCTTTTACAGTTGCGTTAGTCGTTACAGTTGTAATGACTGTGATCAAGGCAGTCCGTTTTGTAAGAGATCAGACCTCTGTCACTCTACCTACTCTCACAGAATAACAATCATCATTGATGAACGAAAGGGTAAGCGATCTGGAAGGAATCATCAGTGCGCTTACCCTTTGCAATGAGTAAAATATCCTACTCACACGGCTCCCCAACACCACACTCCCAATCCGTGCACCAGGTTTCGTCCTCTTCGTTGCCATCCAGTTGATTGCCGATTAATTGGATGATGCTCTCTTCCACCGGGCACATGCCCCAATTCCACATCCATATCCCCACGATATTGCCGCTGATGCGGTTTTCTTCAACTACATAACCGAATGAAGCATTGGGGTATTGTACATCTTCATCGCTGAGGATGATCCCAGGTCCATTGTGGTCAGTGATCTCGTTGCCTCGCACAGCGATATCTTTGCCTCCATCCACCCAAATGCCTGCGTCCCACCAATCGCCATTGGCGTCGACCTGGTTCTTCTCAATGCGATTATTTTCAACCAGAACATTCTCGCTGTCCTCGACCAGAATACCCCCGCCGATTGTGCCATAAACATAGTTATCGCGAATGATCACATCACGGTTGCCATAGGTATTGATGCCAGTTCCCAGGATGAAGTTCTCCCAGCGTTCCTGGTTGGGGCCATTGTCCGCAGCCTCGTTGCCTTCAATGAGCACATCGCTGGCTCCTAACACGTTGACGCCGAACCCCTCCTCTTCCAGGTCAGGGTCCACCGAGGCGCGCCCATTGGCGGTGAATTTATTGTTTCTGAGAATAAAGTTTGACCCTTCCAGGATTAACAATCCCTCATCAAGATAATTGCGGAATTCAAGTCCTTCGACGATGATGTTTGTACTTTCGACCAGGGCAATGCCTATGCTTCGAGTGGACTCTCCCTCCAGTACGGGGCGGTTTTCTTCCTTTGGGTTGGAGCGTATGACAATGGGGGACTCATTGTCTCCAAAGGCGCCCATAATTATTGACTCTTTATACTCTCCAGGTGCGATATTCAAAGTCTGGCCGGGAACAAGGTTGCAGAGGGCGTATGCCAGAGTCCCTAAGGGAGCAGTTTCTGTGCCGGGGTTGCTGTCATCACCCTCGAGGGAGACAAATAGCTCATCCCCCTCTTTCGGTTGGGCATCTTCACCCAAGCATTCAACGCCATTTTGGAATACGATCCCTACTAAATCCCCATCCGAGGTGACATTTTGAGCCCATACTTCCTCAGCACTCTCGCAGGCAACCAGAACCAGGGACAAGATCAACATGATCCCAAATGTGTAGAAAATCTTCATCTGACACCTCCCGCGTCTATAATAACTCTAACATAAATACGCTGTTTATAGATTAGAATTAGGGCGATGAAATTATCCCCAGCTGAATTTGATATTGCCAGAGGCGCAGTAATTTTTCGTGATCTTACCGATGCGGAATTTGATCCCGTAATTGCTGCTGCAAATCTTCGTGAATTGGGAGATGGCGCGTATTTCTTCATGGAAGAAGATCCCGCTGCTATTGCCTTTGTATTGATTGAAGGCAAAGTGAAACTTACGCAGGTCACCCCCGATGGGCAGCAAGTGATTCTGGGGTATCTTGTTCCGGGGCGCGTGTTTGGCATTATCGCTATTTTGAAGGATGTGGCCTATCCAGTTTCGGCTGAGTCTGTGGGAAAGTGCAGAGCTTTGGCGTGGGATCGCCCAACAATGAACCGCCTGATGGAGCAATCGCCGCGACTGGCATTAAATGCACTGCGTATCATGGCTGGTCAAATACGCGAATTTCAGAATAGGGTGCGAGAATTATCCACACAGCGAGTGGAGCAGCGAGTTGCCCGGGCGGTGTTACGGTTGGCGCGCCAATCGGGGCGCAAGACCGAACAAGGGGTATTGATCGACCTGCCTCTCTCGCGTCAAGATCTGGCTGAAATGACGGGTACGACATTATTCACTGTCAGCCGTGTGTTCAAGGAATGGGAGAAACGTGGTCTGGTTGCCAGTAAACGGCAGCAGGTTATGATCCTATCCTCTCACGGTTTAGTCAGCATTGCCGAAGATCTGCCACCCAATATTTCCGAAGAGAAATTTCCCAATGAATTAAATTTGTGGGGATGATTGGTACTCAACGGGGGATGTAAACACCCATTATGGCCTAATTTTGTCCTAAATTTGCGCCAGCGCAAAGACGATCAGGTTTTCCTCATGTACGATGATAATAGAACTCAACTAGATTCAGGAGGAGAATCGCCCATGAGGAAAATGTTTTTGATAGTCGCATTGCTGACACTGGCACTGTTTATGAGTGCCTGTGGTTCAGGAGATTCTGCTGAAGTTGATGCTGAAGCAGTTGTTGCCGCGTTTCAAGGTGGCGGTTGTATTGCATGCCATGTAATTCCAGGTATTCCCGGCGCAACCGGAAATATTGGCCCAGACCTATCTCGAATGGGTGAAGTGGCCGAAGCGAATTTGGGTAGCAGCGCATATACTGGTAGCGCGGATTCAGTCGAAGCTTATGTCCGCGAAGCTATTGAAGATCCCGATGTTTTTATTCCGGCGGATTGCCCCAGCGGTCCCTGTCAACCAGGGCAGATGCCTGCAACGCTGGCTGATGTGTTGACCAGCGAGCAGATGGATATCGTCACCCAGTATTTGGCTGGTTTGCCCGAAGGGGCTCTTGAAGGTGCTGAGATCTCAGCCGAAGTCACTTCAGATTCGCCAACCCTCACTGACGCAGAGTTTGAGAAAGCGACGCAGATTTTCTTCGAACGTTGCGCGGGTTGTCACGGTGTATTGCGTAAGGGCGCCACTGGACCTGCCCTAACCCCCGATGTGACTCTTCCCAAAGGAACCGTTGCGCTGGCGTCAATCATATTCAACGGCACGCCGCGTGGTATGCCCGATTGGGGTAAGCAAGGAGTGCTCTCTGAAGACGAAGCGGAGTTGATGGCGAGATTCATCCAGAATGAGCCGCCCCAACCGCCGGAAATGTCACTGGAACAGATGTTGGCTACTTGGAAAGTTTTCGTAGAGCCCGAAGATCGCCCAACTTCCCCACAGCACGATCGCGATTGGGAGAACTTCTTCGCTGTAACGCTGCGTGATGCTGGGCAGGTAGCAATCATCGATGGCGATACATATGAGGTTGTCAACAATGTCAATACCGGCTATGCAGTGCATATCTCTCGTATGTCCGCAACAGGGCGTTATGTTTTCACCATCGGTCGCGATGGTAGGTTGGCTTTGATTGACTTGTGGATGGAAATTCCTGACAAAGTCGCTGAAGTTCAGACCTGCTATGATGCTCGATCTGTTGAAACAAGTAAATACAATGGCGAAGAAGGCGATTTCACTGATCAATATGCTGTGGTGGGTTGTTATTGGCCGCCTCACTTCGCAATCCTCGATGGTCAGACGTTGGAGCCTTTCAAAGTGGTCAGCACTCGCAGTTACACCTACGACACCGAGGAATATCACCCTGAGCCGCGAGTCGCTGCTATCGTAGCCTCACACTACGCGCCAGAGTGGATCATCAATGTAAAAGAAACAGGTCAGATCTGGATGGTGAACTATTCTGATCCGGAAAATCCCACCATCAAGATGGTTGAAGCAGAACGCTTCTTGCACGATGGCGGTTGGGATTCGACTCAGCGATATTTCATGGTGGCCGCCAATCAGGCCAATAAAGTGGCAGTGGTCGACTCCTTGGAAGGTGATCTGATTGCCCTGGTGGATACACCAGCCGTCCCGCATCCTGGGCGTGGTGCCAACTGGATTGATCCCGACTATGGACCTGTTTGGAGTACATCGCACCTTGGGGAAGGGTCGTTGATTGCCATTGGTACCGACCCCGAGGAAAACGCGGATAGCGCCTGGCAAGTGGTGCGCAATATACCCCTTCTAGGTGGTGGTGGTTTGTTCATCAAAACGCACCCCAACAGCCAGTGGATTTGGGCAGATCATGTCCTGAATTCCGACGAAGTCATTCAGCGATCGATCTGTGTGATCGCTAAAGAAAATCCCACTGAGACCTATAAATGTTGGGAAGCAGCGGACTATGGTCGGGCTGTGCACTTTGAATACAACAAAGCTGGCACTGAAATTTGGGTTAGCATTTGGGGTACAGCGGATCAACCTGGCAAGACCGGTGAGATCGTGATCTATGATGATGCCACGCTCGAAGAGATCGCCCGCATTCCGAATCTGATCACCCCAACTGGAAAGTTCAACGTATACAACACCGTCCACGACGTTTACTAGATAGAGTAAGTAGATAATCAAAAACGGATGCCAATTCCACTGGCATCCGTTTTTGATTCTTTTGATTTAGAAATGAATGGCTCAGATAGTTGGTTTCCCTGCCAAACTATGTAGGGCAAATACGGTAATGGGGTGTTGTTTCCCGCGCACTGGAATTTCCTCGATAGGTCGCGTCTCTGCTTGAGTTTCAACAAGTGCTTTTTGGGTGTCTTCGCTCATCAACACGGTAGAGTCCAGTTCTTTGGTCAGGCTTTGCAGACGGGAAGCCAGATTGACAGGGTCTCCGATCACGGTGTATTCTATTCGTTCTTCGCCACCAATATTGCCAGCCACAACTTCCCCAGAAGCAATACCAACCCCGATGGTAAGCGGCGGCATCCCAAGGGCAGCTTGCTCAGCGTTGAATTCGGCCAGGGCGCGCGTCATTTGCCAGGCGGCACGCACCGCACGAAGGGCGTGATCTGTCTGGCGAATGGGAGCACCAAAGACCGCTAATATCGAATCCCCACCAAATTTATTCACTAATCCTCCTTCCTCGACGATCACATCAACCATACGGGTGTAATAACGATTCAAAATATTTACCACATCCTGGGCGGGAAGGCGTTCGGAGAGTCCAGTGAAATCACGAATATCTGCAAATAGAGTTGTTGCGGAGACATTTATCCCTACTAAATCGTCATCGCTGGAGAGTACTTGAGCGGCGACCTCTTTGCTGACATAGCGACCAAAAAGATCACGCATGCGCTGGGCATCCCTCAACTCAGAGACCATCTTGTTGAAATTATTCGTCAATTCTCCTATCTCATCGCTAGTTTGAATAGGTAGGGAGGGTGTTAAATCTCCACTACCAACTGCATCCATGCCGCGTGATAATTGTTTTAAAGGACTAACAATACCGTGTGTGGTCAGGGTGCCGATAATAAAGTTAATGATCAAACTTAGAACAACAATAAAAATGATCAAGGTTTGTAGCCTGCTGATAATATCGTAAGGATTGATAGCATCGTCCATAATTCTGAAAATCCCGTTGTTGCCAGCGATGCCGATGATTACAAGCGGTAGGCTATCCACGTAAGGCGGGACACTATGAT
>CAZLNX010000251.1:0-9156 GCA_964560795.1 uncultured Anaerolineales bacterium
ACGTTCAGGTAGAAGATATTTCCGATGAAACCTATATGCTGGCTTTCCAGGGTCCCAAAGCCCCAGAAATTATGGATCAGCTTACCGCCGCTGACCTGACCGCCATGCCGCGCTTCACTGCCTTGCAGGAAACGATTCTGAACAACGTACCATTGCTTTTGGGGCGCACTGGATATACCGGCGAAGATGGCTTTGAGTTGTTCTTTCCCGCCAAAGATGCGGTGCGCGTTTGGGAAGCGATTCTGGAAACCGGTAAAGATGATGGCATTTTGCCGGTCGGGCTTGCTGCTCGCGACAGCCTGAGATTTGAGCCTTGTATGCCCTTATATGGTCACGAATTGGGTCCCGATATATCACCCGTGGAAGCCCGTCTGACCTTCGCTGTGAGTTTCGATAAGGATTTTATCGGCCGTGATGCGCTACTCAAGCAAAAACTGGAAAAATCATCCCGGGTGTTGGTTGGCTTCGAAATGTTGGAGAAAGCTGTCGCCCGCGAAGGATACCCGGTAGCCATTGATGGAACAGAAGTCGGCGTTGTTTCAACTGGAATGTTCTCTCCAACCAAGAAGCAATATTTAGGTATGGCATTTGTTTCCCGTGAAGTCTCGAAAATTGGTACTGAAATTGACATTATGATCCGCGGAAAGGCTAAAAAAGCCCAAATCGTAAAAAGGCCTTTCTATATTCCAGCGTATCGACGCTAATACGAAAAGGAGAAATCCATGAAACTCGATAAATCTGCACGTTATGTTGAAAGCCACGAATGGGCGCGCCAGGAAGAAGATGTGATTGTGTACGGGATTACTGACCATGCACAAGATCAACTATCAGACCTGGTTTTTGTTGAACTTCCTGAAATTGGAGACACCTTTGAAAAAGGTGACATCATTGGTGTTATTGAGTCTGTCAAGGCCGCAGCTGACCTGTACCTCCCTATGGGGGGTGAGATTGTTGCTGTGAATGAAGAGTTGGCAGATACTCCGGAGCTGATGAATTCTGATCCCTATGGGGAAGGCTGGATTGTGAAATTCAAACCCGCCGATCTCAGTGAATGGGATGGCTTGCTCACAGTTGAAGCTTATGAACAAGTAGTAGGAGAAGAGTAGACATGCCTTACATTCCTACCACTGATACTGACCATCGTGAAATGCTGAAGACGATTGGTATTACAAACGTTGAAGAACTGTTTACTGATGTACCAGCAGCTCACCGTTTCCCTGAACTAAATCTGCCGCCGGCGGCATCAGAAATGGAAATTCTGGATGAATTGTATGCTTTGGCGTTGAAAAACAGTACCACAGGGTGCTATGCCACCTTTTTAGGCGCCGGGGCATACAATCATTTTGTCCCCAGCGTGATCCCCCACCTGGCTGGAAGAGGCGAGTTCATTACTGCATATACGCCATACCAGCCTGAAGTGAGTCAAGGGACTCTTCAAGCGATTTTTGAATATCAGACCATGGTTGCAGAGTTGACCGGTATGGAAGTTGTCAATGCCAGTCACTATGATGGGGCGACCGCGATGGCCGAAGCTGCCATTATGTCCTATAACGTAGCGCGCGGCAAACGGCCAAAGATACTCGTTTCGCCGACAATCCATCCCCAATATCGTCAGGTTTTGCGCAGCTATTTACCAAGCGATCAGGTGAATATCACCGGGGACGAGAATCTAAACGCAACCCTGGATGATCTCAAAGCCATGCTGGATAAAGAAACAGCCTGCTTGATCGTTCAAAACCCGGATTTCTTTGGTCAGTTGGTTGATGTGGATGGGCTGGCCGATGCCGTCCACGAAGTGGGTGCTTTGCTGGTAGTGGTGGCAAATCCCGTTCACAGTTTGGGTTTATTCACGCCCCCTGGGGAATATGGCGCGGATATCGTAGTAGCAGAAGGCCAACCTCTTGGGGCAGGACTCAACTTTGGCGGTCCTTATCTTGGAATATTCGCATCTACCAATAAATTAGTTCGGAAAATGCCCGGACGACTTGTGGGTGAGACAACGGATACCGAGGAGCGACGCGGGTATGTTTTGACGCTTTCCCCTCGTGAGCAGCATATCCGTCGTGAAAAAGCCACCAGTAATATTTGTACCAATCAGGGATTGATCGCGCTAATGGCTGGGATGTATCTTGCCTATATGGGGAAACAAGGCCTTCGTGATGTTGCTGAACTTTGTTACCATCGCGCGCATTATTCGGCTTCTGAAATTGATGCGTTGAAATCCTATCAGGTCGTTTCGCAAAGTGCATTTTTCAATGAGTTTGTCATCCAATGCCCTCGGCCAGTAGTTGAAATCAATGAGTTATTGTTAGAGCAGGGTATTTTAGGTGGCTATGATTTAGAAAACGATTATCCGGATGCAAAGAACCAGATGTTGGTTTGCGTGACGGAAATGAATAATCGTACCCAAATTGACAGATTCGTCGCTGTATTGGATGATATCGCTGGGAGAAAATAGGATGACAAAGCAACTTGAACCCATTATTTATGAAATCTCTTCACCGGGTCGTAAAGCATATACCTTGCCTGATGTTGATGTGCCCAAGGCCCCGTTGCCGGAGAAATATGCGCGTGCCGAAGTGAATCTGCCGGAAGTATCAGAATTGGAGTTTGTGCGGCATTATACCCATTTGAGCCAACTCAACTATGCCATTGACACGGTATTTTATCCGCTAGGTTCTTGCACCATGAAATACAACCCTAAGGTCAATGAAAAAGCGGCTTCAATTGAAGGTCTAACCCATGTTCACCCCCTCCAGCCTGAGGCGACCGTTCAGGGCAGCTTGGAAATGATATACAACTTGCAGGAAGCTTTGCAGGAAATTGCTGGTTTTTCAGCAGTCTCGTTGCAACCCGCGGCGGGAGCGCATGGTGAATTTGCAGGCGTGTTGATTATGCGCGCCTACCATGAAATGCGGGGCGATACCAAGCGGACGAAGATGCTCATCCCTGATTCTGCCCACGGAACAAACCCAGCAACATCTGCGATGACGGGTTTCCAGGTTGTGCAAATCCCTTCGGATGACCGTGGTAACGTAGACCTGGAAGCGCTAAAAGCCGAATGTGATGATACTGTAGTTGGGTTGATGTTGACAAACCCGAATACACTGGGTCTTTTTGAAGAGCATGTGCTTGAAGTTTGCGAAGCCGTGCATGGATGTGGTGGGTTGGTGTATGGCGATGGGGCGAATCTCAATGCCCTTCTTGGCATCACCCGACCGGGTGATCTGGGAATTGATGTGATGCATTTCAACCTGCATAAGACTTTCACCACCCCGCATGGCGGCGGCGGGCCGGGCAGCGGTCCGGTGGGTGTAACAGAAGCGCTGGCTTCCTACTTGCCTGGTCCAATTGCCACAAAAGATGGCGATGAATACGCATTGACTATGCCGGAAAATTCGATTGGCAGGTTGAAAGCTTTCTATGGAAACTACGGTATGCTCATTCGAGCTTACACGTACATTCGTATGATGGGTGCTGATGGTCTGCGCTCAGTAGCCGAAAATGCCGTTTTGAGTGCTAATTATCTCAAAGCGCTGGTTTCCCCCCATTTCCCCGTAGCAATTGAGCGCACATGTATGCATGAGTTCGTTTCGCATGGAGATGTTCCTGGAACCGATGTGCGCGCCTTGGATGTATCCAAGCGTTTGATCGACTACGGGTTCCATCCACCCACGAATTATTTCCCACTTGTCGTTCACGATGCATTGATGATTGAACCGACGGAAACCGAAAGTAAAGATATTTTGGATCGGTTTGCTGATGCTATGGCGAGAATTGCGAAGGAAGCTCGTACGGATCCTGAAATTTTGCATAACGCTCCGCAAACGTCTCCGGTTTCTCGGCTGGATGAAGTGAAGGCTGTTCGGAATCCGGTGTTGTGCTATAAGGGCTAGGTAGTGTTGGCATTTCGTTGTTCTCCCTGGGATAAAACACCAAATGTCAACACGGTCTAATTAATAATACAGGGGTTTACTTGGGATGTCCCGAGTAAATCCCTTCCCTTTGAAATTCATTCAAATCGAATTTCGGGATTTTATCAACATGAGGAAATAGTGAAAATACAATCGGTGAGGATCGTATGAATATTCAATCGTGGGAAATAACTGACGACCCCCGCGTGATCTTGCGAGAACAGGATCGATATCTGTTTGATGCAATCGAAGCGGAACGACGTCGTCAAAATGAAGGCATTGAGCTTATCGCTTCGGAAAATTATGTCAGTTCAGCTGTTTTAGCAGCCATGGGATCAGTGTTAACAAATAAGTATGCCGAGGGGTATCCCGGACATCGGTATTATGGTGGGTGTCATTGTGTGGATGTGGCTGAAAATTTAGCTATTGAACGTGCTAAAGAGCTTTTTGGGGCTGACCATGCCAACGTACAACCTCATTCAGGAGCTCAGGCTAATGAAGCTGCTTATCAGGCGCTGATCAAACCGGGAGATACAGTACTGGCCCTTAAGCTGGATCATGGAGGCCATCTGACACATGGCGCAGCGTTTAATTTCAGTGGCAAACAATATAACTTTGTCCATTATGGTGTCCATCCAGAGACTGGCCGTATCGACTACGCGGACCTGGCCCAAATGGCCGAAGAACACCGACCTCAATTATTGTTGGTGGGAGCGAGCGCCTATCCGCGCTGGTTTGAATTTGACACGTTGCGCCAGGTTGCGGATTCTGTAGGGGCTTATCTGATGATGGATATGGCACATGTGGCTGGTTTGGTGGCGGCTGGGCTGCACCCTGATCCAGTGCCGTATTGTGATGTGGTTACAACCACCACCCACAAAACGCTGCGCGGACCGCGCGGTGGACTGATCCTGTGCAAAGAAAAGTTGGCTCGGAAAGTTAATAGTGCTGTTTTCCCTGGCGTGCAAGGTGGTCCCCTTATGCACGTGATCGCTTCGAAAGCGGTAGCTTTTGGAGAAGCATTGCAGCCAGAATTTAAAGAGTATTCTCTACAAGTCTTAAACAATGCTCAGGCACTGGCTGCTGGATTGATCGAGAAAGGGTTCCGCCTGCTGAGTGAGGGAACAGATAACCATCTGGTTTTGGTAGATTTGCAGAACTTCAATGTCAGTGGGAAGCAAGCTGAAATATCGTTGGATAAGGCTAACATCCACACCAACAAGAACATGATTCCCTTCGATCCGGCCAAACCTATGGTGACAAGCGGCATTCGTTTGGGCACCCCGGCGATAACGACACGCGGTATGAAAATTGATGCCATGCGTCAGATCGCAAACTGGATATCTGAGATTGTACAAGATGCACACAACGAAACTCTGCAAAATCGGATTAGAGACGAAGTGCGGTATTTCTGCGAAAAATACCCGGTCCCAGCATAGTGGATTCCATTGGTTGAAAATCCACTGCTGTGGAGAATTGAATAACGCAAGAGAATAATTATGGCTGACCAGGTATTGCTGAAAATCCTTGTTGCCACTCCCTTTGATTCGCATGGTGTTCAGGCTCTGGAAAGAATTGCTGTTGTAGATGTGCGGATTGGTTTGACATCTGATGAACTTGAAAGCATCATTGGTGAATACCATGCCCTAATCGTGGGCAGTGAAACTATCGTATCCGGGCGCATGATTGAGTACGCGTACCATCTCCAGGTCATTGGGGTTGCAGGATCATCCTTGGATCACATCAATGTATCTGCAGCGCGAGCTCAAGGTGTAACTATTATCAATGTGCCCAACCCGCGTTCTTTGGCCCTTGCCGAACAAACCATTAGTTTAGTATTAAGATTAGCGCATGAGCATGCCTTGGGCGGACTCTCAGGGAAAACCCTGGGCATTATTGGCTTTGGTGCGGTAGGGCATGAAGTAGCCCGTCGAGCAAAATCCTTTGGGATGCGAATTTTAGTAAATCAGCCACGTCTCACCCCTGAGCTGGCTCTGGAAGCCGGTATTGAATCCTGCGACTTTCGTAATCTGCTCTCTGAAGCCGATTTCGTTAGTTTGCATTTGCCCAGCACAATTGAAACACAGCATTTAATCGCTGAAAGTGAGTTGGCGATTTGTCGTCAGGAATGTATCTTGATCAATGCTAGCCAACCCAGCATTGTGGATATAAAGGACATGGATGTTGCCTTGGAGAAAGTTTCCCAATATTTGCTCAGCCGCCAACCCGGCAACCCCCTATCGCTGAAGGTCGTTGATGTAGACCGGGTAATCTTTCATGAGCATTTTGATCCCGAGCGGGTAACCGATCTAGCAGAGCGGTTAGAGAGTGCTGGCACGCTGGTGAATCCGCCGGTAGTGGTGGAGTGGGAAGACCATTACATTGTATTAGATGGTGCCACACGCACGAATGCTTTTAAACAGCTAGCTTATCCGCATATCGTGATTCAAATTGTGCCTGCCGATGATGAACGGCTGTTGCTGCACACTTGGTATCATGTTTTGTGCGCCGTATCCCAGCGTGATCTCCTAAAGCAGCTTCAGGGATTTAAGTCCTATGAGTTGAAGCCTGAGGGTGATACAACAGGGATCGGGTTTGACCAATCTGAGAGAATAATTAGTCGATTACGGCTAACCAATCGTGAGAAATATCTGGTTGAAGCGATATTGGGTGTGAACAAATTGGTGGCCATGAATGAATTTGTGGCCGATTATACAGAAATATGCCGCATCGAGCGTACACTGAATACCGATGTAAAAGAGTTGAAGAGCGATTATATCGATATGGCCGCGCTGGTGATGTTCCCTCTGTTCACAGTAAACGATGTTTTGCAATTGGCCATCAAAGGACAATTGTTGCCCGCTGGGATTACGCGCTTTGTCATTCCAGGAAGAGTGTTGCGGTTGCATGCTGATCTCAAGCGCCTGAAAAAGGATGATCCCCTGAGGTATAAAAATGCCTGGTTAGATCGTCTTTTAGCCGAAAAGATGGCTCGCCGACGAATCCGTTATTACCAGGAGCCCGTTTTCTTGTTAGATGAGTGATGGATTATGGAGTCAATTCGAGATTTATACCGGGTGGGGCGTGGCCCTTCGAGTAGCCATACAATGGGTCCAAGCAATGCTGCAAATTTGTTTTTAAAGCAGCATCCTCAAATTAAGAATTTTCGCGTGACCTTGTATGGAAGCCTTGCAGCTACAGGGAAAGGCCATTTGACAGATCATGCTCTCCGAGATGTTTTTTCATCCCATTCATTAGAAATTGTTTGGAAACCAGAAGAATTACTTCCACTGCACCCAAATGGAATGTTGTTTGAGGCTTTAAATCCAGATGGAGATGTTCACGCTCGTTGGGAAGTGTACAGTGTCGGTGGGGGGGCATTAAAAGATCACGGACAGGTGTTAGAATCATCCTTCTCAGTATATGATTTAACCTCACTGACAGATATTGTTGCTCATTGTGAAGGACAAGGGCAGGCTTTGTGGGAGTATGTTTTAGAAAGAGAGGGGGAAGACTTTTGGGAGTTTTTGCGATCAATATGGGTAGCAATGCAAAGGTCGATTGATGCAGGATTGAAAGCTGAAGGTGTTCTTCCTGGGAAACTTGGTGTTCCGCGGAAAGCGTGGGCTTTTTATCGTAGAACTCAAATGCTAGATCTGAATTCCAGAAGGTCTGGTCTTCTTTCGGCGTATGCACTTGCGGTATCTGAAGAAAATGCATCGGGGGGGGTAATTGTAACGGCTCCAACATGCGGCGCATGTGGTGTGTTGCCTGCTGTCCTAAGATATGTGTGGGAAAAGACGAATTGTGACGAAGCTGCAGTTATTCGAGCATTAGCAACTGCTGGTTTAATTGGTAACCTTGTCAAATATAATGGCTCAATTTCTGGTGCCCAAGTAGGGTGTCAGGGAGAAGTGGGCACAGCTTGTGCAATGGCGGCTGGGGCTGCAACCCAATTAATGGGAGGCACGGTAAAGCAAACTGAATATGCAGCAGCAATGGCATTAGAACATAATTTGGGCCTAACCTGTGATCCAGTGCTTGGTTTAGTTCAGATACCTTGCATCGAGCGCAATGCATTTGCAGCCAATAGCGCTGTGGCCAGTGCTGATTATGCCCTCTTCACTGATGGTAGCCATCGTATTCCATTTGACGATGTTGTTGAGGTTATGTTGGAAGTTGGGGAAAATATGCTTCCGTTGTATCGAGAAACATCTACGGGTGGGTTAGCGTCGGTGTACCGGCGTCGGGCGGATTCATGAATCGCTATTAGATGGGATTATGGCTGCTATCGTAAATAAGTTCTTCGAGTGGATAATTACTATAGTCAAGGATTATTGTATCGTACGAGAAAACGGTGAGATAGTTGGTTACATCGGATTTGATGGGTTGATTCTGATCGAAGAAATCAATGAAGAATGACACTCATAACCCGAAGGTCCCAGGTTCGAGTCCTGGCCCAGCTACAACAAAAATCGCTCGATGACGTCGAGCGATTTTTGTTTATTATTGTCCCCTGTTCGCGCTGTTATTCAGGTAACCAAGTCCAGGTAGTGTGTTTGATGGTTGGGCAATTATTGCCCCAATGCATGAATCTGACTAGCACAGCTGACTAGGTTGGCGAATTCAGATACTTCGACATCATCCCAATGGACGAAAGAAAGCCGGTATGCGTGATCGACGAGTTGGTGGATAGAAGTGTTGGGTGCCCAAGGACTTCCTCGAAGGACTTCAGTATATTGAGCGACGATTACAGCTAATTGCTAACGAGGCAGGGCCTGCTCAAAACTGTAGGCTAAATCCCATGTGTTGTAGTTGCCATTGATCTCAGTGACCCTGTGAGTATCAGGATCCTCCCACCGCACTTGCACAGTGGCGATGCGACCATTGGCATCTGGATGGAGAATGACAGCATACAGGGTAGTGGCGGAGTGCCCGGCACCGATCTCACCGGCATCGACGGCATCGTTGCGGAAATCCTGGTCGGCCACATCACGGTTCTCATAGCCGTTCAAGCGGTAGTATGCCACAACTTCGGGGTTGAAATCAACTTGAACCTTGGCGTCCAGGGCGATGGCTTGTAATGTAGAAGTTAAGTCATCCACAAAGAGCTTCTCTGCTTCATCGAGCGTATCCACATAGGCATAATGCCCATTGCCGTCGTTGGCGAGCTGCTCCAAAAGTATGTCATTGTAGATGCTTAGATAATCGACAAACCGAAATGATACTGAACACACGGCTT
>CAZLNX010000252.1:0-9064 GCA_964560795.1 uncultured Anaerolineales bacterium
GTTCGGCGAGCAACTTGTTTCAAGAGAGTGAAGCGGGATTTGCGTTCAACCAGCGTGACGATGGCTCCTTGCTTTCCGGCCCCAATGATGGTGTCAGCTTCCCAATCACCAAGCCTTTCTCGCCGATCAACGATCTCTGGACGCTTTTCGATACTCACCTGATTAGGGATTTTACCCCGTCGATCATAATCTCCAATGCGTTTCCGGCGTTTTTTCTGACAACGGAGATGTTTGTAAAGATTGCCGCCACAGCGTTTATCCATGTAAATGTGTTGATAGATCCATTCGTGGCTCACAGTAGTGTCCGTGTACTTTTTCAGCCAATTTGAAACTTGCTCTGGGCTCCAGTCTTGGCGAAGCTTATCTTCAATCCACGCCCAGCTCTCAGCTGGTATACGCTTCTGAACCGCATTTCTACGCCTATTCAGAGCAAAGCGATGTGCTTGCTTTGGCCGGTAACCACGCTTTCCACGATTGCGTCGAACCTCTCGACTTATCGTCGATTTATGGACACCAAGAACAATGGCTATTTCATTTTGTGAATGTTCTGTTTTCAACAACGCAGATATCTGGTATCGTTGTTCTTGGGTAAGCTGGGTGTAGCTCATAAGTGCTCCTTTGACTTTGGTCGGTCTTGGAGGCTTATCCTACCTCAGCTTACCTCTTTTGACCGATTAGTCGTTGCACTTATGAGTTGAATCTAAGCAACAAAAAAACAGGTTAGGATTAGACAACAGAGGAGCATGCTTTGATTGCTGTCTTTTCAGGTACAATAAATATGGTGACATAATAAACTTGAGTCTTCCCGTTTAATATTCGATATTATGGGGTTAGAACAATGCTGCGTCACGATAGTAAATAGAGGGGGAGCACCTTAGTATCTTCCACTGTAGCAGAGAACTTAACATTTTATAGATAAAAGATTCTCTGAATAGAGCAGGTAAAAAGATGACTAAATCGGATTTAGGAATAAATGAAGAGATTGTCTCCAGTCGTCTAGAAGAGGCGCTGCGAGATACAGAACTGCGCTACCGCACCATTTTTGAAACCACTGCTGTCTCGATTTGGGAGGAAGATTTCAGTGCAGTAAAGGCAGCTTTAGATGATTTAAAGACTCAAAGTGTAACTAATTTAAAGCAATATCTGGATGATCATCCAAAATTTGTGCAAAAGGCTGCCCAAATGATCAAGGTAGTGGATGTCAACAAGGCTACACTTAGGATGCTTGGCGCAGAAAATAAAGATGAATTATTAGGCGCGCTGGATAAAGTATTTGTACTGGAAACAATGGATATCCTAAAAGATGAGATGATCGCCATATCCGAAGGGCGAACATACTTTGAGGGAGAGACAATTAACAGAACTCTCCAAGGAAAGGAAATCAATATCTTATTGTCTATGACAATTCCTTCTGAGGAGGCGAAATATGACAGCGTCCTGGTAAGCATGATGGATATCACCCGGCGTAAACATGCTGAACAAATCATGCTGGCTCTGAACCGGGCTACTATGGCAATGGAAGGTGTATATACTGAAGAAGATATCTTTTCTTCTGTAGCAGAGGAACTCAAGCTATTAGGTTTCCACTCGATGATCTTTCTGTTAAATGAGTCCCGAGACGCGTTGAACATCACTCACCTGAGTTTCGAAAACGAAACCCTGAGAATTGCTGAGAAGCTGGTCAACATCCGCCATGAAGATTTTTCGATTCCCCTGGACCAGTCCGAGCCTTATCAAGATGTAGTCCGGGACCGCAAAACGGTTTTTGTTCTTGACCAATCGAAGCTTCTGGCACAAGTACTGCCCAAACCTATGCGAAAATTTGCCGGGCAGATTATCAAGATTTTGAAGGTTTCATCTCTGATCATTTCACCATTGATTGTCGGAGATGTTGTCATCGGCGTGTTCGCCGTATCATCGGACAACCTAAGAGAAAGCAACAGGTCACCCATGGCCGCCTTCGCTTCACAGGTAGCAGCAGGTTTGCGTAAAGCTCAATTGTTCGAACAACTCCAGCAAGAATTACGGGAACGCAAACAGGCCGAGAAGGAATTGGGACAGAGCCAAGAGCGATACCGTGAATCGCAGCACATGTTGCAGAATGTTCTAGACACGATCCCAGTGGGGGTTTTCTGGAAAGATCGCGATTCTGTATACCTTGGCTGCAATCGATTATTTGCCCAGGACCGTGGGCTCGACACACCAGATGAGGTCATTGGAGTGGATGATTTCAAGCTTTCGCCCAAAGGACAGGCGGAAATGTATCGCGCCGACGATCGGGCTGTCATCCAATCTGGAGTGGCCAAGCTAAACTATGAAGAGCCACAGACCTGGTCAGACGGCACCCAGCATTGGTTACGTACCAGCAAAATTCCATTGCGAGATTGGGATGAGTCAATCATTGGAATACTTTGCACATATGAAGACATCACCGATCGCAAACAGGCAGAGAAGGAATTGGAACAAAAAACTGCGGAATTAACCCGTCTGTATCGCGCTTCTGGGGCATTACTCGCTAGCACTACCCCAGACCTGAATGACCTGGCCCAAACCATCGTCGAGACGGTCTTGTTTGAGTTTGAGCACAGCAATTGCAGTCTGCTGTTGGTGCAGCCTGAAACCCACACACTAAACCGCATTGCCGTGACCGGTCCCTACGCAGATGAAGTCATCCTGGGTGAATTGAGCATAGATGGCTCCGGGCTGGTCCCACAGGCTATCCGCTCTGGAAAAATCGTCAATGTGCCTGATGTAACCGCCTCCCCCGATTACCTACCAAACTGGAAAGCGGCGCGTTCAGAGTTGGTTATCCCTCTAAAACTCGATCAGCTTGCCATTGGCGCGATTGACCTGCAAAGTGCCGAATTGGGATCTTTCAGCGCAGACGATGAACGGTTATTATCCCTTTTCGCCGAACGGGCTGCTCTTGCTCTGGAGAACACCCGCCTCTTTGACCAGGCTGAGCGTCGCCTGAAAAATCTACAGGCTTTACATAATGTTGATGTCGCCATCACTGGCAGCCTCGATATCCGCATTACCCTCAACATTTTGTTGGACCAGGTTTTTACACAGCTTGGAGTGGATGCCGCAAACGTTCTACTATTGGAACCACATCTTCAAACCTTAGAATTTGCTGCCGGGAAGGGTTTTCGTACAAACGCTCTTCAGCACACCATCCTGAGAATTGGTGAGGGGCATGCTGGACAAGCTGTTTTAGAACGACGCCCCATACACATTCCTGACCTACGTCGTGTAAAAACCGAGTTCTTGCGCTCCCCTCAACTGAGTAGCGAGGATTTTATTTCCTATTTTGGTGTGCCGCTGATCGTCAAGGGACAAGTAAAAGGTGTGCTCGAAATTTTCCATCGTACACGCCTTGACCCTGACCCAGAGTGGTTTGATTTTTTGAGCACGCTGGCTGGACAGGCTGCCGTCGCCATTGACAATGCTACCTTGTTCGATGGCATGCAGAAGGCTAACCTTGAGCTAAACATGGCCTACACTACAACCCTGGAGGGTTGGGCACGTGCCCTCGAGCTGCGCGACATGGAAACCGAGGGACACAGCAAGCGTGTGGTGGATTTGACCATTCAATTGTCGCGCGAAATGGGTATCCGTGAGAATGAACTGATCAACGTTCGCCGGGGTGCTCTCTTACACGACATTGGCAAGATGGGGATACCTGATAGTATCCTTCAGAAACCAGGGCCGCTCACCGATGAAGAGTGGCAGGTCATGCATCGACACCCAACCTTTGCTTTCGAGATGCTCTCACCCATCAGCTATCTGCGCCAGGCGTTGGATATTCCTCACAGCCACCATGAGAGATGGGACGGCACAGGGTATCCGCAAGGCTTGAAAGAGAGGCAAATCCCTCTGGCCGCAAGAATTTTCGCCATTGTGGATGTGTGGGATGCCTTGCGCTCAGATCGGCCTTATCGGAAAGCCTGGTCTGAAGAGAAAGCGCTGAGACATATCAAAGAGCAAGCGGGAAAATATTTTGATCCACAAGTGGTGGAAGCGTTTCTTACTCTGATCTCCAACAAAGCAATCGCTCCATAGGATCCCATCTTTCAATTCCAGCAATCTTTGAGTATTCTTGGAACCAATCGACGTTATTGAGCGTCTTTATAGCTATAATATATTTATCGCCCCCTGCTCTACGAGTCCCCCAACCTTGGGGGGCTGGGGGGACGATTCGCCGGAGGGCTCTGATCATGAAGCATACTCTATTCTCTAAGCGTTTGCTGAAACCAATTACCAGTTTTATTGTGCTGATCCTGGTTATTCTAGCTTGTTCGCTGCCCGACGTGGTATTCGATGATGGCGGCACGCAGCAGCCTATTCCCTTGGGTGCAGGGGACAATTCAGTAATCTCAGGGGACGCCGCAGGTGCGTCGCCCGATTCTCAAGGCGACGATGATGAACCCGGCTTCTCCTTCACTTTGAGTGATGGCCAGGCACAGCCTGATGTAGCTGTATCTTTGCCGGTTGCTGTTGGCGAGCCGCTATCCGAGGATGACATCCAACGGATAATAGCGCGCCTGCCCGAATTGGTTGAAGAAGAAGATGACGCAGTGGATTTCAAACTCCCCGACGAAGTCATCCCCCCGCCGCTGACCGGCGATACCATTGATGAACCTTTCCCGCCAACCGAAGAATTGCAGCCCGATGTAATTGACGCTGGACCCCTGGAAGTATTGCGTTTCGCCCCTGAGGGCGAAATCCCCATCGCTCCCTTCGTTAATGTGACCTTTAACCAGCCCATGGTCCCTTTGGGGACCCTTCAAGATTTAGCCATGCAAGATGTACCCGTGCAGATCGAACCGGCCCTGGAAGGCACCTGGCGCTGGCTAGGCACCAAGACCCTCAACTTCCAATTTGATTCTGATTTGATCGACCGCCTGCCTATGGCCACGGAGTACACCGTCACCATTCCGGCCGGGACACAATCTGCCACTGGGGGTGTTCTGGCGGAGACGGTGAAGTTTACGTTCAGCACGCCTACACCAACTATGCAGCGCTATTACCCGCGCTCCAACGATCCCCAGCCGCTGGACCCCATCTTTTTCGTCTCTTTCGACCAACGCATTGAGCCCGCGGCGGTGCTGGAGACCATTCAGGTGACCGCCGAAGGGGAACCTGTTCACGTGCGCCTGGCGACAGAAGAAGAGATCGCAGCAAAAACTGAGATAAGTTACTATGTGAGTGCTGCTGGCGAGAGCCGCTGGCTGGCATTCATCTCCGATGAACTGCTGCCCACGGATACGTCCATCAGTGTGATCATCGGTCCAGGCACCCCCTCAGCAGAAGGGCCGTTGGTTACAGAGTCATCGCAGAGTTATAGCTTCCAGACCTATGCGCCCCTGGAGGTCGTCGATCACGGCTGCACCTGGTGGGATGATGTCTGTCGCCCCTTACAGCCACTTTTTATTGAGTTCAATAACTCCATCGATCCTGAATACTACGAAGAAGGCATGCTTTCCATCGAACCGGAGTTGCCCGGCGCGGTGGTCAACATTCTGGGGGATGTCATCGAGATCCGCGGCATGACTGAGGGCCAGACCACCTATAAGGTCACAGTGGACGGAGATATCCGTGACGTGTTCGGCCAAACCCTGGGCGAGGACGAGCAGCTTAGATTTAAGATCGATTCCGCCGAGCCCTTCTTAATTGGACCCGATGATATCTTCGTCACCCTGGACCCGTCAGCTACAGATCCCGTGCTATCCCTCTACACCATGAATTACAACCGGCTCAAGGTTAAAGTTTACGATGTAGAGCCGGATGATTGGCTGGATTTTACGGCCTATCTGCGCAGTTACTACGAGACCGACAAGCCCATCGACCCGCCCGGACGCAAGGTGGTCGACAAGACCCAAAGGCTGGATGCGGAAACTGATGTGCTCACCGAAGTGGGTATCGATCTGAGTGAAGTTATCGAAGGCGATTACGGCCACTTTGTGGTCATCGTCGAACCGCCCAGCGGGTTGTTCCAGGAAGATCGCTATTGGGAGACAGTCCACGCCTGGGTGCAGGTTACGCAGATTGGCCTGGATGCCTTTGCCGATCATAGCGAGATGGTAGTTTGGGCCAGCGCCTTGGGTGATGGCGCGCCCCTGAGCGGCGTGACTATCACGTCCGATGCGCCTGAATTAGAAGTACTCACAGGCGATGACGGTACTGTCCGCTTTGAGTATCCCCCTTCAGGGTCGTCGTACCTGGTCGGCAGCTTGGTCGAGGATCAAGCTATGCTGCCCCGTTCGACCTACTATTGGGGTGGGGATAGCTGGTATCGCCGCACGGTCTATGATGACCTGCGCTGGTATGTCTTCGACGACCGTCAGATGTATAAGCCTGGTGAAGAAATTCATCTCAAAGGCTGGCTGCGCCGAATTGGGGGAAAGCAGGATGGCGATGTTGGCCTGGTCGGTAACTCCGTCACTTCGGTGAACTATGTGCTCACCGGCCCCCAGGGCAACGAATTGGCCACTGGGAATGCCGAGGTCAATGCTCTAGGCGGCTTTGACTTCATGATCACGCTCCCCAACAACACCAACCTGGGTTACGCTCAACTGCATCTCTATGCCCTGGGCAACCTTGATAACCTGACCGGCACCGAATACTACCACTCCCTGCAAATCCAGGAGTTCCGCCGGCCGGAGTTCGAAGTGACCGCCCGCAATGAGACCACCGGTCCGTACTTCATCGGCGAGCATGCCATGGTGGCTGTAGAAGCGGCCTACTTTGCCGGTGGCCCCTTGCCCAACGCTGAGACCACCTGGTGGGTGAATTCCACCACGACAAATTACTCACCCCCCAACTGGCCCGAATTCTCCTTTGGCTTCTGGACTCCCTGGTGGTACTGGGACGCCGACAACGGCTATTCCAGTAGCACGACGGAAACCTTTAGTGGATTAACTGATGCAGCCGGAGAGCACTATTTGCGCATTGAGTTCGAAGGTACGGGTGACAAAAGACCCCACAGCATCATGGCGGAATCATCGGTGATGGATGTCAACCGCCAGGCCTGGATCTCATCGACAAGTCTGATGGTGCATCCTTCTGACCTCTATGTGGGTCTGCGCAGTGAACGTTATTTTGTCGAGCGGGGTGATCCCCTGAATATCGACCTGATTGTCGCTGACCTGGACGGCGAGGCTATGCCTGATATCCCCATTGCAGTAACCGCCGCCCGTTTAGAGTGGATCTTCCGTGATGGCCGCTGGCATCAGGACGAAGTGGACGTGCAGGAGTGCGACCTGAGCTCAACCCTCGAGCCCGTTACGTGTACTTTCGATACCGCCATCGGCGGGCGCTACCAGATCACCGCGACTATCACCGACGAGTTGGGCCGCGAGAATATGAGCCGCATTACTCGTTGGGTCAGTGGTGGTCAGCGTCCCCCTTCGCGAGAAGTCGAACAAGAAGAAGTCACCCTGATCCCCGACAGTGACTCCTACCAGCCCGGCGACGTAGCTGAGATCCTGGTGCAGGCACCCTTCACTCCCGCCGAAGGTCTGCTGACCGTCAATCGCAGTGGCATTCTGTACACGGAGCGCTTCCTTATAGAAGATGGGACGTACACTTTGAAGATTCCCATCGAGGAAGCCCACATCCCTAACCTGAACATCCAGGTTGATCTGGTTGGTTCCGCACCGCGCCTTGACGATCAAGGTGAACCTGTCCCCGACGCGCCGCCTCGACCGGCGTATGCCACTGGGTATCTCAACCTGCCCATCCCACCGCTGCAGCGCACGCTGGAACTCGATGTCACGCCTGAAGTGACAGAACTCGAGCCCGGCGGTGAAACAACGCTTTCTGTGGTGCTAAAAGATGCGGCAGGACAACCCGTCCCAGGCGCTGAGCTTGCCGTCGTGGTAGTCGATGAAGCCATCCTGGCACTGACGAACTACCAATTATCAGACCCCATTTCTGTGTTCTACAGCAATCGCTATGCCGACCTGAGCAGCACCTACAGCCGCGCCAGCATCATCCTGGCCGACCCCTTGGCGCTGGCCGAGGCCGCGTCGAGTGGGGAGGAGCTGGTTGCTTCCAATGCAATGGAGAAGGAAGCAGGCGCTGTATTCGAAGCTGAAGAATTGGCCGCAGAAGCACCCGCTCCTATGGAAGAAGCCATGGATATGGATGATGGTCGCGGAGGGGGAGAGGCCGAAGGCACCGCAATCGACGTGCGCTCTGATTTCAACCCCTTAGCCACCTTCGCTCCCGAAGTTCGCACCGATGCGGGTGGACAGGCCGTTGTCAAAATTTCTTTACCTGACAACCTGACGCGCTACCGCGTCATGGTCGTCGCTGTAGATAGCGACGGCGCCCAATTCGGCTCTGGAGAAGCCAACCTGACCGCCCGGCTGCCGTTGATGGTACGTCCCTCGGCACCGCGCTTCCTCAACTTCGGCGACAGCTTCGAACTGCCCGTTGTTCTACAAAACCAGACCGATGAAGATATCTCTGTGGAAGTGGTCGTTCAGGCTACCAACGTCGAGCTTACGTCCGGCGCTGGTCAGCGCGTGACCGTCCCGGCCAACGACCGCGTTGAAGTGCGTTTCCCATCTGCCACGGAGAACGCCGGCACGGCCCGCTTCCAAATTGCTGCCGTTTCAGGCGCTTACGCCGACGCCGCCCAAGTGGAACTGCCTGTCTACACCCCGGCAACCACGGAGGCCTTCGCCACCTATGGCGTGGTTGATGAAGGGACTATCGCTCAACCGGTACTGCCGCCTTCTGATGTGTACCCACAGTTTGGCGGCCTGGAGATTCAGACCTCGTCCACAGCTTTACAGGCCCTCACCGATGCAGTGATCTACCTGGTAGCCTATCCCTATGAATGTTCGGAGCAGTTATCATCTCGCATCCTGGGCGTAGCCGCCCTGCGTGATGTACTGACTGCCTTCGATGCCGATGGTCTGCCTTCGCCCGAAGACATGGAAACCAGAGTACAGCTGGATATCGAGCGCTTGCAGGGTATGCAGAATTGGGACGGCGGCTTCCCGTACTGGCGCCGCGGTCAGGATTCGATCCCCTTCAATACCATCCATGTCGC
>CAZLNX010000253.1:0-8977 GCA_964560795.1 uncultured Anaerolineales bacterium
GATGCTGCCACGTTGATATTCGACCACATTGTTGGGGCAAGCGACAGTTAGATTCTCTTTCCGTCTTGGTGAAATTTTTAACGGTTTTGCAGATTGCAAGAAAAAAGAGCGGGCTGGTTTTCAAATCAGCCCGCTTTCCACTTTTTCAAGTTATTTATGGCCGTTTGCTGGCTTGGACGATGGATTGCCAACTCAGATGGTTATGCCCAGACCAACGAACCCCCGAATTTAGTTTTTTGCTTTCAAAATCAGCGAACGTTCAGTTATAACGAACCCATTACATGATCGATTGCGCTTTGGTTTGGCGCGCCTGGCAAATCCTGAAGGAAATAAGCCCTGGCCAGTGCAGCCAGAGGTATGGGCCTTGCAAAGCAACGGGCGTGCAGCGCCTTTTGAAGTCTCGTTTTTTGAAGATAAGTTGCCCCCGCTTGTTGAACGTCTGGCAAAACTGGCCCAAATGATCCCCATCTACCTTTGAGTGCCCTGCAGAAACCATCACACTGCTGGCTGTGCGAGTATCAGGCCAGCGAAGTACTCTGGATGAGCTTACTTCGATAGCCTTAGATTTATAGATAAAAGACGCACTCATTTTTTTATGTTTGATCTCGCATCGTCACAATTAATAGATGTTGTGATATTTACTTCCATTTACACTCGTCTAAATGTAGTATTTATCGAAATGATCGCGCAGTCTTCATAGCGATCAATAAAGAGCTTGTGGATAGTCAAGGTAGTTCATCCCAGGCGGCCGTACACATCTTGTGCCAGCGTTGCTGCCATTGGATAGCTGCGTCGCTGGGGCTCACCCCTGACGGTAGGTCATTCTCATCGCAAAGCGAAAGCCCAAAATCAACGGTCTTCTCAATCAGTTGTTTCGTACGTTCAGAAAAGTTGGTTGATTCAGGGTTAAGATCTCCCAACAAAGCGGAGATCTTCTGTCGCGATCCGGCCCCTATTGGCATGCCTGCCTGGCGCGCCAGGAGCATTCCAGCAACGAAGAACCTCAGAACGTGCAGCCGGTTAGAGATGACCAAGATATAAGCTTGGTTGGGCATCCCTGAGTCTTTGAACGTTTCAGCGATCCAATCTACCAGATCCATTGAGCAAGAAACCCCAGAACTTACGTCTCCGCTCGCC
The DNA here is from genome assembly GCA_964560795.1 of uncultured Anaerolineales bacterium. Classification (GTDB taxonomy): domain Bacteria; phylum Chloroflexota; class Anaerolineae; order Anaerolineales; family UBA11858; genus NIOZ-UU35. Next base: position 1,138 of record CAZLNX010000253.1, read on the forward strand.
AGGATGTTCGTCTCGATTTCATCGATCCGCCCTGCTGCAAACGGGCGTTGTAACCTGATCGCAAGTCCAGCGAACAGCAATTTTTGTCTTGCGCCCTCTTGTGGTTTTTTGTCTACCGCATTTAGTGTAAGCCATTCAATGGAAGATGAACCGAGACGCCAGGCTGCGGCTCTTGTGACTTTCTGGCCGCTGCCCAGTAACACATCTTTACCAACCAGGCTGGCTTCTTCGTCCACTACATCTAGAGACTTAATCCAATACCCATATTCCCGCCTCCAGTATGATTCCATACCGACCACGCCAAAGCTGCCTGCCTCTGCTAGCGTTGCATCCATAGCCTCGACGTGCACATCTCCTGGGAAGGTTGTCCACGCCCACGGGGATTGCACAATGTAAGAATGTTTGAAACGCTCCGCATCGACCGCGCCGCGATAATCCACAAGGTTCCAGCCACCAAAATCTAGGGTGACTTGCGACTTGAATTCAACGAAGGTGTCGTACCGGGCTGAAGGGTATATCAGCGCTCCGACTTCGTTGCGGCACATCCAGGTTCCAATAGCCTGAAGTATGGCTCCCCCATCCGCAGCCGTACCACCGCCCAATTCAGGGTTCATGAGTGTAGGAAGCATGCCGAAAAAGTCCGCCGGTGGGGGCGCAATCCCGGCTCTGCGCTGAAATCTGGAGATGATCGTTACCGAATCTCGTTCCAGTTCGTCTCTGATTTCTTGTGGCATTTGGCGCGCGACTGCTTTGCCCAGCATCCAGACGATCGACCCATCTTCCTGTTCTTTGGAAAACTGGCGGAAAAACCAGTCCCGCACATCGGGTAGCCGTAAATCGACGGTCCTTTGAATTTGCACTGGTAGAACTTCGTAGGGATATTCGATGACCAGGACTTCCTGGGTATTAGATGAGCCACGAGCTTTGTCATTGAGCAAATGTCTTGCGGCTGGGACTTTGTCGATCTCATATAGGATCACGGCGAGCGCTGGTCTCGCAGGGCCAAAGGCTTTGTCTGGATCTCGCCCGAGATCGATAACATCCACACGCCCTGTTGTCACCGGAGCCCGATATGCCCTCAACTCATTGACCAGGGTGCCGCCATCGTCGCCTGAAGCGTCCTTGCAAACCGCGTAGTACCGGCCGCGGGGCAATGACACACCTGCAAAGCGCCTGGGCTGTACCAGGTCTTCTTCGATCTGGAGAAGTGGTCGAAAGGGTTCGATCATCTTCTCGTTTTGCTCCCTTACCTCTTGGCTGATCTCGCGCCTGGAATAGAATTGCGGGAATAATTGTGCAAATAATTGGCGCTCGATTTCGGATCGTGCTCCGATGTCTATTCTTTTGAGGAAGCCCTGGAAGGTAGAGAAAGGGATATCATTCATGGCGCGGCCGGATTAGCTCGAAGGGGATCGATTGAGCAAATCTATACCTGTGATCCAGGTATAGATATTGGCTGCCAAGACCCAGGAACTAGCAATCATACCGAGCAACCCCGTGGCATAAAGCAAGTAGTGCCCCACAAGCCGGAAATACAAATAGCCTCTCGCCAGCGCCTCGCTACTGTTCTCCAGGGATCGGAAGGTTGAGCGCGGGTCGAATGAATCGACCTGGAAAAGGATCAACAGCGCCATACCACCCACGAACAACATACCCACAGTTCCTAGAATGGTCTCCCGGCGATTCCTGGCTGGGTTGCGAACTGTTTCGGGGTCTGCGCCTCTGATCAGCCTGATCAATCCGATTACCAAGATCAAGATTCCCGACAGAAAAAGCACGAAAAGGATGATGTTGTGAAGTCGTTCAAAGACACGCCCGGCGATGCAAAACCAACCTTGGTATCCTTCAAGGCACTCAAATCCGAAGGGATACGAGAAAAGCTTGGTGTAAATATTGATCCAAAATAAACTTGCGGCCACGATGAACGCACCGCTTAATAGCGTTGCTATCCCTTTGCGCCGTGTCTTTGGTGTCGAGGGCGCAGAGTGAGTCTGTGGTTCTAGTGTTGGTTGGGTTTGCTCGTCCATAGCTGAATCCTTGGGGATGTTACGAGTTTGTCATCAAATATGATTGAATGTGTACAGGATTTCCGGATCCGTCACGGCATTCCCTCTTGGGGGGATTTTAGATAGCCAGCCAGCTTTTGTTCTAAGGATTCGATGCCTGGTTTGTCACGCAGGCTGAATTCGATGGGTTTCTGACCATCCCGTTCGAGAGATATTGTGTCTCCGGTCAGGGGAAGCGCTGTCACATTTTCGCGCCAGAAGAAGGTCAGGATATCCTCCACTTGGGGCTTTCGTTCCTCGTGGATCATTCTTGCATATTCCTTGCGGATTTTTTTGCGGTTTCTTTTGCGTAGCTGGTCATGGATGATCCCGGCGATGATTGCCCCTATACCGCCCCCGATTATCTTCCCCCATACACCTTGCGATTCGAGAATGACGCTACCAACAAAGATGAAGAACAGATACAGGATCAATATGGGTGGGTGATCGTAGGTGAGTAACCGAAATCTCTCGATCAGAAGGAATGCAATTGCTTTATCACTAAAGACAAGCTCACCAAAATAGTTATACTCTCTTGTGCCTAGCTGTGACGAAACATAAGGGATTCGGAAAAGTTCTCGGGGGGCTCCTTTAGCCTTCAGCTTCTCAAGGTTTGTTAGAAATCTTTTTTCCTGCAACTTCTTGAACATAGCCTCCTCCTGGATTCGGATTTTCTGACTAGCGCGTAGTGTCATGTACGATTGATTTTATTGCTCCGGAGCCTTTTCCCTCGGCGTACTTTTAGGAACAACTAAAGCGCTGGAATTGCGATGAAAATACTTGCCATTGCGTAGGGGATCGCTTCTTTGACCATACGGTTAGCCTCAGCTTTTGCCTGCGCATCTGCTACTCATGAGTCTTCTTTATAATCTCAAGGTGACTCAAAAGTGCCGACTTCCAGGCGGTAAATCTCACGCTGGTTGTTTTGGGGATCGGAGAGCGATTCCTCGGCTGGTTTGACCGCACCACTGGCGCGATAGCGCGCACCAGGTTGGAAGTAGACGAGTTGATCAGCAACCTGTATGGATATTAGGCCCTCACTAGATTCCGTGGCTGTATGCTTGAATTCTGTTCGATCGTCGAATTTCAAGATATAAATCTGGTTTCCTTCGATCAAACAGGGTTCGACGAGCAATTGACCACTGGTGGCATCATTGATGAATTTGAGTTGAAATTCGCCCTCGATGATCTCCTGCCCACCACATCCGGCAAGGATGATGACGAACAGGATGGTCAACAGGATAAAGCGCAATGAGAAAATACGCCCTAGATTTGATTTCATGGTGGCCTCCGTTATTATGGTAAAACGATCTCAAAGGAAACCCAATTGCTGTGCTTGTCCGGGTGCTGGGGGCAGAAAATTCTGGCTGCGTAATACCCCGGGGATAGATCTTTCAACGTCATAGGTACATCAACGGTGAGGGGTGCAATACCCAGCGCCACAGGCGAGTCGCTTTGCAGGGTGACATCTAGCGGTTGGATGTACTGGTTCTCGGCATTGAAGGTCGCCACACCACCAGGATTGGCAAAGGTCACCATCGTGATGCTATCCCCTTGCTGGGAGATTGAAATTTCGACCTCGTAGGGGAAAGCCCCCTCGTATTGGCTGGGATCGAATTCGATCTCAGAGAGCAGCACTTCCAGGACGACTACACCCGGGTTCCAGTATCCTCCTGGGGGTACATCTGTCCCCGTAACCCTTACAATTTGATCCGAGTACCAGCTCAAGGGCGGGGGCGCAGATAGTTCCTGGCGCGCCCCGATTTCAAGCGTCAAGGGCTGAGATGCGGTTGGGATGGTTGGCTGGGGAGATGGTCTGGCGGATGGCGGCACGGGCGTAGACGAAGTGGAAGGGGTTTTGCTGATATCTGGCAGGTCAGCTACGATGGATTGGTTTTCCTCCCACCAGGCCTGCCAGGCGGCAGCGTCTGTGCCGAAATCCTCCCCGGTGATGGCAGCCAGAGATTTGGCCGCATCCCCCTGGACATAGACGACATCCCCCAAGGCCTGGATCAGTGCCGGGATGGCAGGAGCTGCCGGAGGACCAATCCATCCTAAAGCGATTGCCGCTGACTCACGCACATTTTGGACTTCGTCTTCCTCCAGGCTTTGGATGAGGGCGCGGATCACGGTTTCGTTGTATGGATCGATCTTGGCCAGAGCTTCCGCAGCTGCCTGGCGGATTGCGCCCTTGGGGTGTTCGGATAGGGTTTCGAGTAAAAAGCCAACTGCTTCTGTGGCTGGAGAGCCAATCCGTCCCAGAGCAATGACTGCCGTCTCGCCAGGCGCACTTTCCCCGGGTATATCAGCTGCTCCCTGGAGAGCCGCGAACATTTGCAGGAGGGCCGGGACGGCTTCTGCAGCGTCCGGCCCGATTTTCCCCAGCGCCTCAGCAGCAACGATCTGTACACAGGGGCCAATACTTCTCCCAACCATAGGGGACACTCTCATCAGCACCCTGACGACGCAAGCCTGATCATCCAAGGCGCGGCTGAGTGCAGGGACGGCCTGGGCCGCCCCGGGGCCGATCTCACCCAGCGCCTGAGCAGTAGCCACTCGTACTTCGGTTCGTTCGTCGCCCAGAGAAAGGATCAGCGCAGGCACCAGCTCAGGGGTTTGTGTCTCGCTGTGCCGCCCGATTTTTCCCAGGGCTGCCGCTGCGCTGGCGCGCACGCCGGGGTCATTCTCTCCCAAAGCTTGGATCAGCGCCGGGATGGCAGAAATGGCGCGTGATTGCAAAATGCCCAGGGATTGGGCCGCGAGAGCACGCATTTCGGCATCGGGATCACCAAGTCCTTTGATCAGTTCAGCGACCAAGATATCCGCCATGTCTGTTTGCGCGCCCGGGTAATCCGCCTCCAGGCCACCTGTGAAACTCAGGAAAGGATTGTGTGGCAACAGGGAAGCCAACGCGCCAGCCGCTGCACGGCGCGCCGGGGTGTCCGGGTCTTCCAATGCCAGGATAAGCGCAGGAATGGCAGACGTTGTAGGGTGCTGGACTGCTTCCTGGCACTCGAGCGCTGCTGCCTGGCGCACCGGCGGCTGCGGATCTTCCAGGGCTTTTACCAGCACCGTCTCCCCCCAGAGTTGGGTCAGACCGTCCAGGATCGCCCTGGGCCATAACGACGAGAAGGGGGCTTCCTGCGGGCTGGCAGGGCAGCCAGTGATCGTATCTGGAAGCGGGACTTCCTCGTCCAGGGTGACCCTCAGGGGTTCTACATCTACGGCGCTCAATATCATCTCGCCGCTTAGTTGGACCCCGGCGTAACAATAGCGGATATCTTCTGCTTCTCCGCCGGAAAAATCATAGTCGTGACCGAGGGCCTCGCCGCTCAAGGTGACGTTCAGGCTCGCCTGGCAGGTGCTTCCCGATACTATCACCTCGATACCCATGCTGGCAAGCAGGCATTTGATGGTTTCGGAAATGGATGGGGAAGGCCCCACCTCGTCCTCGGGATAACTTTCTTCTATGGTCAGGCAGATACTCTCCACCGTTTCGCCCCGCCAATCGACCAGGGGAGGTATGGGGGAGGTAATCTCGCCTGTGAGGGAAATCTCGTCCAGGGAGGTCGAGATTTCCACCTCCGCTGCGGGGATCCAAGCCCTTTCCCCGTGCACACCTTCGATTTCCAGCCAGGTCTTCTCCGGGTTGCGTCCCTGCACAACCAACCTATCGCCTGGCGCGAACAAACCCACAACCGGATATTGGCTGCCAGGACCAGTGCGTGTTCCTATCAGGTCTGCCCCGGCTGGAAGCCAAACCAGGGGGAACTCTTCAACCTCGATCTCCTCTGAGATGATTTCGTCATCGGGAGGCGTTTTTATATTACCGTTTGTGGGGGTGGGGACTGCTGTACCTGGAGCCTGGGTAGTTTCAGAAGGGATTGCCTGCGCTGTGTGGTGCGCAGCACACCCCGCAAGCAGTACGAGAATCAATCCTGATAGAAGCGCAAAAGTCTTTTTCATCGTGATACCCTATGGTGTCTGGCATAAGGGAGAAGTAGCATGCCAAATTTTTCGACGATGGCGCTTGGCTATCTCTACGGCCTGATCCTTTCTGGTTGTTGGGTGGCAGGGCTTGGCAAAGATCGACACTCCCCCAGTTTTTGCTGCAGATCAGGCGTTGATGGTTGCGTGATGTGGCAGCATCCTTCTCCTGATATCGCTTTATTTATGTATAGCAGAAGTTTATCACGAAATGGCCCTGGAGACAAATTTCGCCATGTCAGGCTGCGCCTGGTAACAGCAACTTATCCAAGTTTTCCCAAAAATTCCTTGGTAGTTTTGATATCTGTGCCCCTTCCATATCGCCTTGCGGGTCTTCCAAGACCGGCTCTCGACCCACCTGGTCGTCGCTTTGACCATCCAGGGTTAACGGCTCTAAAGTAGGGAGCAGCTGCACCAGCCGGGTATGAGTTGGAATTTCGTCGGCCCACAAATACGAGTTTTGCCGGGTCAGGTACTGGGTGGCGATTCCTGTAGATGTGATCGCCCGGATCATATGCCCGTTAGCGGGAAGGATATCATCTTGAAAATTCGTTCGGCTATTTTCTTGCCCATCTTAAGTTCCTAAAAATGATGGTTTTCCAGTAGTAGGCAAAAGATGTTAGATTTGAAAATCTCGCGCGATTATATTTCAGTTTTCTGAATCTTGCCCTGATTAGGCTTTCTATGCAATCAAGAATCGTTTTCAAAAACACTAACTCGCAAGCTTTTTATTGAGGATATGATAAACCAAATCCCCAATCCCCAAAATAAGGTGCCGAAGAAAAAGTGACCCCATGGAATTCGGATTGGGCTGAGTCGCGATACGAATCCTATGTCCTCAGGCTCAACAACGTAGAAATAGACTGTCTCGATCATATTATCAACAGCATTATCCCATCCTCCGGATACAAGCTTTGGATATGTGACTTGCATATGACCTTCGCCAATAAACAATTGATAAAGCTGGTTTTCATCAAAAGGAGGTAATTCAATCGTCATGTGAACAGGAATGCTTTCTTCTTCATCTTCGATTGTGAAGCGAGTCCATTCCCAATTTTTCGATTGAGAATGCCCGCCCAACTTAAACAGATGTTTTTTTTGAGTCAATCCTTGGGTTGTTTCTAGATCTCGATAAGCTCCATTAGGAGGACTATTAACAGCAAAAATCAGTAGCTCTTCTTGCTCCCCCCGCCATTTGTTCCTCAAGGCTGACACTTCTCCCATCTCCATTTTGAAATTATCCTTTTGTTCTCCATAAGGTATGTAGGTGATACAATCCAAAGTTTCCTTGAAACCACAGGTTGGTATATTTTCAGATAATGAAAGATTAAATCCCTTTTCGTTTAAGATATTCTTAATCTCTTCTCTAGATAAATCCATACTTGAAAGCCTCGCTTGTAAATAATTTTTGTACCCACCCCAAATTGCTACAATTCCGCAGCCGATACAAATTATTCCTCCTACCAAAATGCTAATGGCCTCCCGTTTTGTTAATTTTTCTTGGGTTTTCATATTCAAATCTCCTTTATAGAAATCATCCAGATTAAGGCACAAAATTCGATAAGATATTCTGCGCTAATTTCGATTTCATTTTCCAGTCCCGCTCCTCGTTGTCGATCAGGAAATAATTTGGATGATTGTTCCATATTCGTTGTAAGAATCTATCCAGTCGTATTGCGTCTTCTATTTGTTCGGGGCGATGAGCTTCTGGCCAGCGGGTGTAATATTCTTGGGCTCCATCTGCTGCTGTAACAAGATGGATTACTGCTGTATATCGTTGGTAGTGATGCTCCAGCGTGGTATTCGTG
>CAZLNX010000254.1:0-8946 GCA_964560795.1 uncultured Anaerolineales bacterium
CTAATATCTCTATTGACTATTTTTTTGGGATGCGCTTTTTCGAATACAGCATCTACGGTTCTGTGTGAACCGTCTGATGAACGAACTTGCACTGTTTTGGTGTCGGTCAGTGAAGGCTTCGACATCACCGAGTACACCATGACGCGAAAATATCTTAAAGATGCAGGCTACAAAATTGCCATCGCCGGCCCTTCGCCAGATAGAATCACAGGGTCAGATGGCGCAACAAGTCTCAAGCCCAAAACCATCCTAACCGATGCAATCGCATTTGAATACGATGCGCTGATTTTTGTGGGTCCATTAGATTTAGCCATGGAGTACAAACTTTTTGACCACATCGAAGCGCTGATTTTTGCATTCGACGAACAGGATTCAATCATCGCCGGAATTTGTGGGGGAGTTGGGGTACTGAATAAATCAGGGATTTTGGAAGGCAAGAACGCGACAACCATCAATCCATCTGTGATGTGCACATCGATCGAGAACAGTGGTGCCACGTGTACAATGGAACGTGTCGAAAGGGATGGCAACATCATCACTGCACAGGGCCCAGAAACTGCGAAAGAGTTTGGCATCATCCTGTCAGAGGCTTTGATCGAAAACCAGGCTCAAGCAAAAGCAGACGAAGTCAGCATTACAATCCTCTATGACAACACCAGTTTTGATAACCGCCTGACATCCGATTGGGGTTTCTCCGCGTTGATCAAGTATGGCGAACATACCATCCTCTTCGATACCGGATACAACGGCGAGATTCTAAAAAACAATGCCGACCTGCTCGGGGCTGATCTGACGCAAGTTGATGTAATCGTACTGTCACACGAACATCTCGACCACATCGGCGGCTTGGACGAGGCTCTCAAGCTGGGGATCACGCCCCCCGTCTACGCACCAGAAGCCCTCCCCGAGGAAGTCAAAAATGATATCCGTTCAAAAACTGAACTAATCACAGTCACAGATTCGATGGAAATATTCCCTGGCGTACATTCCACAGGGCAACTTGGCAGCGCCATCCTTGAACAGGGGTTGATTCTAAAAACCGCGGAGGGCAGTGTGCTGATCACTGGTTGCGCGCATCCCGGCATTATGGGTATGGTGCGTGAAACGAAAGAGATCATCGATGATGATGTCGCTTGGGTCATGGGTGGCTTTCACCTAGGGGGCATGAATTCAGATTCGGTGGCTGACATCGCCGGCTTCTTCCAAAGGACGGGCGTGGGTAAAATAACCCCCACTCATTGCACTGGAGAATTGTCAATCCAGGTGTTTGCTTCGGAATATGGCGAAGATTATGTCGAAGGCGGGGCGGGGCAAGTGACATCGTTCTCATTGCAGGCTGATGAAAAATGAACCAATGCAACATTCACTGCGTAATTTGGATAATATCTATAGAAAAAATACTCATTGATAATTAATTCGCTACTTCTTGTCAAATTGCTATTGTTGGTATACCCTAGTCTAAGGAGAAACAGCCATGACAACAGAAATCGCAGAACCCACAACCCAAGAAGACAGAAACACCGAAACCATAATTCAAAAACGTAATCGCCCAGAGCAGCGCGCCTTACGATTCGTGCGCAAAACCTGGTATTGGTTCTTGTTGGCTGGAATCATTTTAGGCTCCCTTGTCAGCCCGGAGTTCCTCAATATCGTCTTAATGGCCCTCAGCGGCGCGGCGCGCATGCTTTCGATGGTGGCCTTGGTGCTTATTCAATTCGTGGCAATTTTCTGGTTCATGGCTCGCTCCAAAGTGGAGGTCATCACTCCTGAAGACCCTAAAACCCTGACCTTTGATGATTATAAGGGTCAGCCCCAACTGCTAAAACTAGTCAAGCAATGGATTTCTCTGCTTTCAGATCGCTCCAAATTCCGCGAAATGGGCGGCGAATACATCAACGGCTTGCTGCTTTACGGCCCTCCCGGCACGGGCAAAACAATGCTGGCCAAATGCATGGCAGGTGAATCCGGCATCGCCTTCATCTCCATCGAAGGCTCAGGGTTCAAAGCCATGTTCTGGGGTGTGGATGTACTAAAAATGATTTCCTTCATCAACAAAGCTCGCAAACTGGCTCGCGAGTGGGGTGCTTGTATTGCTTTTATTGATGAGATTGACGCCGTCGGCGCATCACGCGGTGGCGTGATGGGCGGCGGACAGCACACCATGGGTGCGGGCGGCGCAGGCGGCATGATGGGTGGAGGAACCGGTGCCCTGACGCGTTTACTATACGAGATGGACGGCGTCGAGGACCCCACTCGCTGGGAGCGCATCCGCAATCGAATTCTCAAATGGCTCATGAAACCTATCCCCGAACGAGATTGGCACGTACTTTTTATGGGGTCGACCAACAGACCCGATGTGCTTGATCCTGCCCTGACGCGCCCCGGACGTTTCGACCGCAAAATTCAGGTCGCGCCCCCCGACCGCACAGGTCGCCAGGCAATTATCGAATATTATTTAAGCAGAATCCATCACGATGACAGCATCGACACAGACGCCATCGTCTCAGACACCACGGGTTACACACCTGCACAGATCATGTCGGCGATCACCAAAGACTCCGTGCGCATGGCCATCTTCGACGGACGCGAAAAAGTCTGTCAGCGCGATATCGACCTGGCCTTCCAAGAACAGCTCATGGGCTTAGAAAACCCCATTGAAGATATGCAGGAAGATCAACGCGAACAGGTCGCTTACCACGAAGCGGGACACGCCGTAGGCATCTACTACCTGATGCCCGAACAGCGCATCGTACGCGCTACCATCATCCGCCGATCCGATTCGCTGGGTTATGTTCTGCCCGCCTCGAATTATGAGATCTATGCCACACCATTGAATTGGTTCGTGCGCCGTATCATGGTCAGCCTGTGCGGCGATGTGGCTACCAAACTGTGGAGCGGTGAACCCTGGTCTGGCACCGGCGGCGATTTTCAGAATGTACGCAACATGATGCAAGCCCTGGCAGGCCAAGGCTTCTTTGGCCCCCCTGTACAAGACCCCACCACCATGCAGTGGAAGGTCAGCGATCACGAATCCAAATTTACGCAATTCTGGAAACAGGCCGAGGAGAAGACAGAGAGCTTGCTCAGCGAACACTGGGCTGAAGTAGAAGCCGTTGCCAAAGCCCTGCTGGAACGCGATGATCTGACTGGTAAGGAGATTATCGAGATCATCCAGGAAGTCACTGGGGTCGATGTTCGTGAAGGCGAAGACGAGCCCGTCGAAGAGTTGGTCGCAGAAGGTGGCGGCGCAGCAACAGCAGTCATTTCGGATAATGGCGAAAAGCCAATCGAGAAAAAGAAGGCAAAGAAACCGAAATCGGTTGATGCTTGATCGAGGCTGAACACAATAATGAATTATCGGGATGGAGACAAAACTCCATCCCGATTTAATTAAAAACATTCCCTACCGCCCCCTTCCCTAATCTTGGTAAAAATCATAGAATTATTATTCAGCGATTTGGTACACCCGGTGGACCGCTGTAATATTTCAAGAAATCCGTATCACTGCTTCGATTTTCACTGTTTTATCGCTAGGAAATCAAACTACGTAGGCATTATTTCATTATGGAGTTTATTATGGTTGAATTTGAACACTCACTTTTCAAACTTTTACTTTTAGTGGCAGTGTTGAGTGCCAGGCCACCTGGACGGAAATGGTTACCAATAATCATAGCTGGCGGTCTGCTGCTGGCATTGCTGCCACCCCCCATATCTATCCAGGTTCCCTGGGAACTGCTTCTTGGTTTAACTGTACCGTTGCTTCTTTGGCAAAATGCCCGACGAATCATCGCCGCCCAGTGGATCGGTAAGTGGAAAGATGTTTTGGTATGGGTTTTGGCCGCTGCGCTGTTTGCGTTGATCTTCTGGGGTTTCAAGGAACTGCACCCGCCTGTCGCGATCCTCTTTGGATTGGTGGCAGCCAGCCTAATCTGGACTGCAGGCGAAACCGCAGCAACCACCAGCGTGATCAGCCTCATCGGCCCCTTCACGTTGATCTTTCTTTTATCAGAAGTAGAGCCAATGATCCAATCCCCCTCTCAGTATATGGGAGGTATCTTCAGCGGCATTGCCGTGGGCGCAGCCTTTGCCCTGGTTGCCATTTTTCTCGTCCGGAAAACCAGCCTTAAGTTGATGGATTGGGTTGCTCTTGGGCAGATCTATCTGGCATATGGTTTTGCTTACCTGAATGATATCTCTGCGGTGGCAGCTAGCCTGGCCAGCGTGATCACCTTCGTTACTGTAGCAGTTTATCTAGACCTGTGGCCAGAAGACCGTGTAGAACCGACCCCGCTGAACACCTGGCCCGGCTTCATCTTCATCTTGGTATTATTCATGTTGTTAGGCTGGCAAGCCCATTATCCGCTATCGAGCACGATATTCCTTGAAGTCCTGGTTGGCTTCTTGCTGAGTATCTGTATCGTTTGGATTGGGCAGCAAATGAACTTGAAAGCTTTTTGCGAAGATATCCCATTTTGGCGAATAGGTTTGCGCGTAGCTTTGTTGCTATTCGCAACCCTGCTGATCTGGCCCCATCAAACCCTGGAACAGCCAATCTTGCTAATCTATGCATTTGGAATCACGCTGATCAATCTGGTAATTGCCAAGATCACTCTGGATTATTTCTTTACAAAGTGAGAGCTCTTAAATGACTACGGAAGAACATGGTTTCTCACGTGATCTGGCGATTCATGGGTACACTCAAAAGATGTAGAAACATCGCGTTGAGCGGAGGCGGCATTACCGCCATAGTCGAAGCATCTCGACTGCACATAGATTCTCTCGGTATGCTCAACGCTCTGCGTTAAGGTAACGATATGATTGTTGACGTTTTGCTTATTACTGTTTTAATTCTCGCCAATGGATTTTTCGCCGCGGCCGAGATGGCCGTAGTCTCGGCGCGGCAAATGCGACTACAGGCCCAGGCCGATGAAGGAAATTCACGCGCCCTGAAAGCCTTGCAACTAAGAGAAAATCCAGCAGAGTTCCTGGCTACAGTGCAGGTGGGGATCACCCTGGTGGCGACTCTGGCTTCAGCAGTAGGCGGACTGGAAGCAGCCCGTTGGCTAGGGCCACAAATCGCGCGGATTCCAACTTTGGCCTTATATGCTGACCAGATCGCCTTGGGTTTGGTTGTTTTGACGATCAGCTACGCTTCGCTTCTTTTTGGGGAGTTGGTTCCAAAGAGGTTGGCGATTCGTAATCCCGAGCGATTGGCTGCCTCAATAGCAGGATTTTTTGAGTTTTTGACTCAGCTGGTCAAATGGCCGATAAGAGTATTATTAATCTCAGCAGATTTGGTCCTGCGCCTCTTTGGGGCAGCTGACCATGAAGAGGAAGTCACCAGCCCCGAGGAGATCGAAGTGCTCGTCCGGCGCGGGACGGCTGAAGGCGTCATCCTGCCTATCCAAGAACGCATGATCGAACGAATTTTTGATTACGCTGACCGATCCACGCGCGATGAGATGACCCCTCGGGTTGAGATAATCGCCATCGATGAGAAAACTACAATCACTTCAGCTTTAAAAATCGCAAAAACACATGGCTTCTCACGCTATCCAGTCATCCAGGGAGATCTTGATCACATCTTGGGGTATGTACATATCAAAGATTTGATCTGGGCGGATGGCGACGACCATCTAACAGAGCATCTCCGCCCGGTAGTTTTTATCCCTGAAGGAGTGCCGCTGCCTAAAGCTTTCACTACTCTTACGCGCGCTGGCCGTCAATTGGGCATCGTACTGGATGAATATGGCGGCACAGAGGGGCTGGTTACCTTGGAAAACATCTTAGAAGTCATTGTTGGTGAGATTGAAGACGAACACAGCCCTGCGGCAGGAGTCCCGGTGCAAAATGAGCACGGAGAGTGGTGCATCGCAGGTAGCGAGCCGATTTTGAGTGTTGCCGATTTATTGGGGATTGGTTTTGAAGCGAAGGGAATCTACAACACGTTGGCCGGGTTCATCATTTCAGAGCTAGGTAATTTCCCGAAAGTGGGTGATGATGTTTCTTATGAAGGGCATTGTTTTACCGTCGAAGAGATGGACCGATTCCGTGTAGTAAGCGTGCGAGTGCACCGCATCCAACCAACACCTTTTGAATGACGACAATGATTGGGCAGAGAATGAATAAAGAGATTCGGATCGGGAGAGCCTTGATCATACCTGCCGATCCGTTATAATGGCCTGGTGCGACTGACTATGTCTTCGCATGTAAACTAAATATATAATTAACTGGAGTCCTTTTGTGTTACCTTTTTTGCAATTTCTAATTATTCTGGCCGTCATCATAACAGCAGCTAAACTGGGTGGCTATTTCAGCGTGCGGCTAGGGCAGCCAGCAGTGGCGGGCGAAGTGCTGGCTGGACTGATCCTAGGTCCGACAGTGCTTAACTTCCTGCATTGGGATATCTTCACAGATATTCATTTGGAAGAAACCTTCACCTTCCTGGCCGAGTTGGGCGTGCTGCTGCTGCTATTTATTGCCGGACTAGAACTGCACATCTCTGACCTGCAGAAATCCGGGCGGGCTGCGGTATTTGCTGGGGTACTGGGCTTCCTGGTCCCGCTGGGGTTCGGCTATTTGGCGGCAACATTAATGGGGTTTGATCCCCAACAGGGTTTGTTCATCGGATTGTTGCTGGCACCAACTAGCGTGAGCATTTCAGCGCAAACACTAATGGAACTGGGCGCACTGCGCAGTCGGGTGGGGGCCAGCCTGCTGGGGGGGGCGGTGATCGACGATACTCTGGTAGTATTAGGTATCTCTATCTTCCTGGCGGTACTGGGGGGCAGCGGCTCACAAGAGCTAAGTGCAGGAAGCGGTATCTTATTGCTTACGGGACGGATGCTCATTTACCTAGCGCTTGCGATCATTGTTGGTATTACAGTGCTGCCGCGTTTTGCGCGCTGGACAGAGCGACTTCCGATCAGTGAAGGCGTAATCGCGTTCGCCTTTACGGTGATGATCTTTTATGCTTGGTCAGCTGAATATTTTGGCAATCTGGCGACGATCATTGGAGCCTTCCTGGCAGGGCTATTCTTTGCCCGTACGCCACTCAAAGCCGAGATCAAGCAGGGTTTTTCTGCGATCGCGTATGGTGTGTTTGTACCGATCTTCTTTGTTGATGTTGGCCTGAAAGCGAATTTCCGCGCTTTGGATAGTAAAACTTTGTCATTCTTAGGGATACTGCTGGGTGCAGCAATTTTATCTAAGATCATTGGTTCAGGTTTGGGCGGCTTACTCGGCAAATTATCACTCAGGGAATCAGCGCAGCTGGGTGTCAGTATGGTGCCGCGCGGCGAGGTTGTCTTGATTGTGGCAACGGTGGGGATCACAGAAGGATTTATTACCCAGACCGAGGTTTCTATTGCAGTGGCCATGGTGGTATTGACGACTTTATTGACGCCCCCAGTGCTGCGGATTATGTTCCGTAAGGGCACTCAATCTAATGATCAAGTGACGACGATGACGGATTCAACCGCGTAAGGAGGTATAGAATGTTTTTAATTGTATTAGTTATAAATGATCCTTATCATTGTAAGGGATTGCTAAATGCCTGGAAAGAGGCAGGGGTGCCGGGAGCAACGATCATAGAAACCCTGGGGTTGCAACGCGCCCTAAAGGGGATAGTACGCGACAATTTGCCTCTTATGCCAACGTTTGAAGATATTGAGAGTAGTGAGGAAAGGCGCAACCGGACAATGTTTTCTGTGGTGCTAGATCAGGAAACTGTGGAACGGGTTCGGATAGCGACAGAAGCAACACTAGGTTCACTGGAAGCAGAAGGTACGGGCTTTATGTTCGTAGTCCCGGTTAGCGATGCCTTTGGCCTTTGGCGGGAATAACACCCCCCTTATCTGTCTTTATACGTAAATAGGGGCGTCCGCCGGACGCCCCTATAGGTTATGGGGGTTTACTCGTTAATTTCTAATTACTAAAACAAACGCCCACTGGAACGCACAAACCGGATCACAGGAACCCATAGGGGAGCTGCGCGGTCAGTACGAAATTCTGACTGGCGTTGATGTGCGCTAAGGGGAAGACGACCTCGTAGAGGAGTTGGATGCCGTAGGTGGCGCAACGACAGCGATGGTTATTTTGGATAATGGCAAAAAGCATAACGATCACGAGTTATGCACTTGAAGCATGGTGCGTAACTCCTGCATTTTCAAACTATCATCGCTTGTACAGTTATAATGGGGTTGTATAAATATTTTTCAACTTGGAGAGATCAAATGAATACCAAAAATTTTCCACTGGCTATTGTTGGAATGGCCTGTCGGTTCCCAGGTGGGGTGAAGGATGTTGCATCATATTGGGATTTGTTGATCAATGAGCGTTCTGGCATTGTCGAGATACCACCAGATCGCTGGGATTGGCGCAAGTATTATCATCCCAACCCAGAAGTCCCAGGGCATATGGCCACGAAATGGGGGGGATTTATTGATAATTATGATAACTTTGATCCGTCCTTTTTTGGCATTTCTCCCAGAGAAGCAAATCAGATGGATCCGCAGCAGCGATGGTTGTTAGAAACCAGTTGGGAGGCATTTGAAGACGCTGGCTTGGTTCCCCAAAGGTTACAGGATAGGCGGGTGGGCGTGTTTGTGGGCATTTCGTCTCACGATTATGTTGATATTGAGCGCAATAAAACTGAAGTGTCTGATGCCCACACCGGCACTGGTAGCGCGATAAGCATTGCTGCCAATCGGCTTTCTTATTTTTATGATTTCCAAGGACCGAGTGTAGCCGTAGATACCGCCTGTTCATCATCATTGACAGCTGTTTATCTCGCCTGCCAGAGTATGTGGACTGGTGATGCGAACTTGGCCGTGGTCGGGGGAACAAATAATTTGCTCAACCCGGCTGTATACATAAGTTTCAGTAAAGCCTCAATGACTCTACTGCAAAAAGGGTGCTAGACCCTCCTCAAAACAGCAAAAGTTT
>CAZLNX010000255.1:0-8942 GCA_964560795.1 uncultured Anaerolineales bacterium
GATTTGTAGGGTCGAGAAGCGGTTGGCCTCTCTCTCCGGAGAGAAGGATTTCTCCCCAGAAAGAGAGTGAGGAGAGGGTAGTTAGCCTTCTCCTCACACAAATCTGGAGAGGAGGCAGGACACAATCTGCGTGGAATGGTGTTGCCCTTCGACCTGTGAGATGAAATCGCCGTTGGCATTCATCCCACAGGTCGAAGGGCAATAGCTTGGGCGTCATAATGAGCCTCTTGCTGCTGAAAGCATATATATTTCTTCTCTTGGATAAGACCCCAAAAATTACGTAAAATATTGTGCGATATGATATAAACATAGGGAAATACTCGCTCTGCGAAAGGAGTCATCCAATGGACATCACTTTACTGACCATAACAGCTTGGCAAGCCATTCAACCCCTGCTGCCATTGATTGTGACCAAAGGCGCCGAAGAACTTGGTAAACGCGCTGTGGGGGGACTATGGGAATCCGTTAAAAGGAAATTCGACAGCAAGCCCGCTGCCAAAGAAGCCTTGAGCGACCTGCTCACCAGCCCCGCTGACGCCGACTTACAGGCCGCTTTTCGTGTGCAACTGAAAAAACTACTGGTCGAAGATGCAACTTTCGCTGTTCAGTTGAGCGATTTGCTAGAAGCAGCGGGCACTCAGTACAACGCAGCTTTGCAAGGAAATGGCGCCATCGCTCAGGGAGACGGCGCAACAGCAGTAGGTAAAGGCGGTGTGTATATTGGCGGGAGCGCAAGGGACGACACGATTATCACAGGGGATGAAAACAAGGTGGGGGAGTAAACAGGGAGCAGGTAATCAGGGAGCCATTATGAATACACTGGATGAAATCAAGAAAATTGAGAATGCCATCGCTTCCCAGGAAGCACTGCGCGATATTTTGCCAGACGAGCAGATCAATACTGCCATCGAAGCTCTGAAAGCACAATTGGCCACTTACCAGGCAATAGTCGATGGCGGCGGAGCCAGCGCCCAGGGGACGGAAAGCACAGCCGTGGGGCAGGGTGGTGTCGGCGTAAAGGGGAATGTTGAAAATGCTATCATCAACACCGGTTTGGTCTACACCATTTACCAGAGTGCGCAAGGGAAGGCACGCCTGGATAAAAATGAATTCCAGCGCATTTTGCATGATTATCTGGAGTGGGTACAAAAAGCCTATGGCAAAGCACGCCTGTACGGACTGGAAAGTATGCAGACCGTTGGCGAAAAACCCAAGCGACAATTGGCCGATGTTTTTGTGCCGCTCTCGTTACAGCGCTTCACACCCCCACGCCGGGCCGAAGTTGAGGAATTGGCTCTTGAATTTCAGGGTGAAGTTTTTGCCAAACAAAAAGCCTTTTTGCAACTAGTTGAGCGCCAGCGCAAAGACGGCGACGCTATTCATCTGAATAAATTACTGACATTGAAGAATCGTTTGGCTGTGATCGGCGGCGCAGGGAGCGGAAAAACCACCCTGTTAGCCTATCTGGCTGCCGCGCTAGCCTCCCAATTGCGGGATGGCGAGAACCTTCCGGTTGCATTGCCCAAGCAACACAAAACGCTGGTCCCCATCATCGTTCCACTTCGTTACCGCCGTGAATATCTACGCCTGAGTGCCGAAGTCCCAGAACAAGTGCTTACCCGCGCCCACTCTGGCACACTGGCGGGCTTTATTCTCTGGTATTTGATGAAACGTAGTCAGGCTATTCGGGTAGCCGATGAAACCCTGGCCGAAGATTTCTTCGATCGCTTGCTACGCGGCGGCGGTTGCCTTGTTATGCTGGATGGATTGGATGAAGTTGTCAGCAGTCAGGCGCGCGGGCAAGTACGCAGTGAAGTAGAAAGGTTGGCGGAAGAAATTTACCCCGACAATTTGTTCCTGGTCACAGCTCGGGAATCCGGCTACAGTGAAAACGCCATCTTCAGCGAAGATTTCACTCGGCTGGATGTTTTACCACTCGAAGATAAACTAATTCATGCGTTAGTAGAAAACTGGTGCCAGCAGCTCTACCCGGAGCAGATTGAAACGCAAACCAGCGAAATTACATCCGCGATTCGGGCCATAAACGCCCGTTACGAACGTCAAAAGCTGCCCCCACTGATCAGCACACCGTTATTGACCACGATGGTGATCAGCGTGAAATGGGGGGAAGCCGAATTGCCGCGCGAGCGGGCACGCCTGTATGAGGCTGTGATCAAGGTCATTTTGCAAGCCCAATATTTGGATGACGATTCCACCCGGCAAGAATTGATCAACTGGGGCGGCCCCTGGGAAGAGCAGCGTGATTGGCTTTCGTATTTGGCACTGGAGATGCAGTGCGGGGGAGAAGCCAGCGCTGTTGTTGATGAAGCTGGCTTGCGAGAAATATTACAGCAGCGGTTGGACCCTAAAAATTTATCCCAATTTATCATTGCAGTACGCAGTCGCGGCGGTGTGCTCGAAGAAAAAGCCGGGCTGTTCCAGTTCGTCCATTTGACCTTTCAGGAATTTCTAGCGGCGCGTCTGTTGGCCAAAGAACGTGATGCATCCTTGCCAAACTTACCCCAATATGTTGATGATACCTGGTGGCGGGAAGTGCTGTTGCTGCTATATGGCTTTGCCAAAGTGGACTACGCACCCTTCGCTGAAAAATACCTGGATTGGCTCTCCGAGCTTCTGCCTGAATTGAAGCTTGCTGGGCTAGAGATGGCAGGCGCGGCGGCAATGGAAATCGAACGCCCCGATCCGAAACTGCGCGCTCGACAGGGAGAACGCCTGGCTGCCGCCCTGGAAAATAATGATTTGCCGGCTCAACCCAAACTGCGCGCTCTGGCAGGCGACACTCTGGCAGCGCTGGGTGACCCGCGTTTTGACCCACAAAACTGGCATTTGCCCGCCGACCCAACCATGGGGTTTATTCACATCCCCGCTGGGCCATTCACCATGGGCAGCGACCCGCAGAAGGACAAAGACGCACAAGATGACGAACAACCTCAGCACGATGTCGCCCTGCCGGAGTATTGGATGGCGAAATACCCGGTCACAGTGGCACAGTGGCGCACCTTTATTGAAGCTGCCGAATATGATGCTTTCGATAAGGATGCCCTGCGCGACCCCGAAAACCGTCCGGCACTGTGGATGACCTGGTATAACGCCATGGATTATTGTGAGTGGTTGCAAAATGAACTGACTGCGGTCAGCTCTCAGCGGCTTGTCGTAAGCGAAGCAGAAGGATCAATCAATGCTGGCTTGAGTGAACATAATCGGCATTTCTGGCAAGGTTTGGCGGAAGGTAAATTGAAAGTTAGCCTGCCCAGCGAAGCGGAGTGGGAAAAGGCCTCCCGTGGTCCGCTCCCCTCTCGGGCAGGGGGTGGGGGTCGCGTTTACCCCTGGGGCGACAAGTTCTCATCTGACTTTGCTAACACGATCGAAAGCGGGATTGGAACCACCAGCACTGTGGGCTGCTTCCCTGACGGGGCGTCGCCCTATGGCATACTGGATATGGGTGGCAACGTTTGGGAATGGACGCGCACAATTTGGGAACCTGATAAGTTTTCTTATCCCTATCGGGTAGATGACGGTAGAGAAGAACTCAGCGAGAAAACAAGACAGGCCCCCCGGGTGCTGCGCGGCGGCTCTTACGACTTTAATCTCAGGAATGCCCGCTGTGCCCGCCGCAACAGGTACAATCCCGATCTCCGGAAATTCAACCTCGGTTTTCGGGTAGTGGTCTCCCCATGCGAAGCGTAGCGGAGCAACTCTGTACTCTGGTTCTCTGCACTCTGGTACTCTGATTCTAATGGTGTATGGTAAACAGGTATCATTTGCAAAGGTGCTTCATCACCTCCCATCGAACGCACTGCGCGCCTATGGCGCGGGGATCGAGTTTTAAAAAATATTCAAAGTTACAATATGGCTAGTCAAGAAACGCCCATTTTCACCCGTTCGTTCGATTTTCTCACCTGGCTTCTGCCAGTGACCAATCACTTTCCCACCGCCCAGCGGCACACTTTCACCCGCCGTCTGCTGGATGCGGCCTTCGATTTGCGCGAGCAGCTCGAAATCGCCAATCACCGCAAAGACGCCGAACGCTTGCGCCACCTGCATCTGGCTGATGAAGCCCTCGACCGGGTGCGCACCTATTTGCGTCTGGCCGCCCGTTGGGATTGGCTCAAACCAGGCCAGTATCAGCACGCTGCCAAAATGGTGGCCGAAATCGGGCGCTTGCTGGGCGGTTGGATCAAAATCACGCTTCCGCAGAAGTCGGTTGAGTAGCGCAACTGTGCGTATCGAAACCTGCCTCTGCCTGCGAGGGCGTTGCCCACAGACCACCGGGTGCTGCGCGGCGGCTCTTACAACAATAATCACAGGAATGCCCGCTGTGCCCGCCGCAACAGGAACAATCCCGATAACAGGAACAACAACAACGGTTTTCGGGTAGTGGTCTCCACATATTTCTCCCCCGGCCAAAAAGGCGCTGCGGGTTGCGCTTCAGCGTTGAGGCCCAAAGAAAAACATGGCGGGGCGGCGTCCTGGCTTCCTCCCTTGGCCCTCTGAGGGTAAGGAAGGCAAATAGCAACTGCCTCGCGCCCTCGTCCGTAATGGTCACGGCGCGGGGCAACTCATCTGAAGTGGCTGGCCTGCCGAGGGCTAGTAGTTTGTGGGAATAGACAATGTATGCTGAACTGACATCCTGGGATAACCTGCTGTTGGCCTACCAGAAAGCGGCTAAAGGCAAGCGCGGCCACGCTAATGTAGCTGCTTTCGAGTATCATCTGGAAGACAATCTGCTGGCCTTGCAGCGCGAGCTGTACGATTTCACCTATCGCCCCGGTGCATATGCCAGTTTTCACATCCACGAACCCAAGCGCCGCCTGATCTCGGCGGCCCCCTTTCGCGACCGGGTAATACACCATGCTCTGTGCAATCTAATCGAGCCGCTTTTCGAGCGTAGTTTTATTTTCGATAGTTATGCCAACCGTGTTGGCAAAGGAACGCACCGTGCCCTGGACCGCGCCCAGGGATTTGTCCGCCGCTACCCCTATTTTTTGCAGTGTGATATTCGCCAGTTCTTTCCCAGCATTGACCATGCCATTCTGCGCAGAATCCTGCAAAGCAAGATTCTCGATGCAAACGTCCTCTGGCTGTGCGGCCGCATTCTGGAGAGTGGCGCGGGGGTGCTCTCTGAATCCTATGAGATGACCTACTTCTCCGGTGATGATTTATTCGCCAGCCATCGTTCTAGGGGGCTTCCCATTGGTAACCTTACAAGTCAGTTCTGGGGCAACGTGTATCTCAACGGTTTTGACCACTTCATCAAGCGCGGCCAGCGTTGCAAAGGCTACCTGCGTTATGTGGACGACTTTGCCTTGTTTGCGAATGACAAAGCCACTCTTTGGGGATGGAAAAATGCTCTCGAAGAACGGCTGGCATCTCTGAGGTTGACCATCCACCCTGGCGCTCATCCCCGCCCGGTCACGGAGGGTTTTTCGTTCCTGGGCTTTATCATTTATCCACAAAAGCGGCGCCTGAAACGTCGAAAAGGGATATACTATCAGAGGAAACTGCGCCGCCAATTGGAAGCCTACGCTTGCGGTAAAGCCAACATCGAGCAAGTTACCGCCAGCGTGCAGGGTTGGGTCAACCATGTGCGCTATGGTAATACCGTGGGGCTGCGCAAAGCAATTTTTGGCAAGCAATGGATTGGAGGGAATCGTGGCTTTTGATCTACAGCTTTGGAAAAAAGAACTTACTTTACGCTTGCAGGGCTGGCGCGAGCGTATGGGCGAGGCTGGGGTGAAATCGAGCTATTATTTCATCACCGCCTCTACATTTTTGCCAATTGTACATAGCTATCAGGCGGGAAATATTGAACCGCTTTTGTTCGCATCTGTTGCCAGTGGTATTGGGGCAAATTTACTCTCCAATATCATTCAAAACTGGAAAGATGAAGCAACGGCTGCTGAGCAGTTGCAGGATGCCGTCTCCAGTGAACCGGCGTTGCAAGAAAAGCTGGACCATTTTCTCGATGAACTTGGTGTGTTGCGCGATGCAGAATTTGCCCTTGCGGAGAGCGATAAAGCCTGGTTTGTCGAGAACATCCAACACGAGTTGGCGCAGCTCAATAGCCGCTTAAAATACGAATACAATGCCACACTCAATGGCGACGGCGCGATTGCACTGGGAGACGGCACAGTTGCCATTGGGGCTGGGGGCATCTATGCCAAAGGTGATCTTATTGTTAATCAAATCCCTGACTCTACCAAAGCCGATGATGCCCGAGTGAAGGGAGCCCGCCATGCCTACCTGACCAGCCTCTACCGCCGCTGTCAATCGCTGCCACTGGTCGCGCTAGGCGACGATCCTAATGTGCGTGACGATGTTACGCTGGACGATGTCTATATCGATTTAAATACCATAACCATACAAGAATTTATTAAGAATGCTTCTGACAATGAGAAAAAAATGGGCGTAGATGGCGTAGTACGGCGCCCTGAAAAAGCAAAGGCGGTAACAGGATTTGAAGCTTTTTTACAAACCCCCAAACTTGTACTCTTAGGTGATCCCGGTTCGGGTAAAAGCACTTTTGTGCGCAATCTACTAGCGATGCAGGCACAAGTTTTGCGCGGCAAACGAGATCCGCTTGAGGGTGTTGAACCTGATTTGCTGCCCGTCCTTGTCACGCTACGCGACTTGATCAAGAAGCTGAGTGAGATAGAAACTCAGAAAAAATCCGCGGAACGGCGTGACGCCCACTTTGTTAAAATTGTTGACGAGCAAATTATCGCCGATCTAGAGCATCTATATCGCTCCCCGGCGTTTGAAGAGGGCATGTGCAAATCGCTCGCGGATGGACGCGTACTGCTGGCTTTGGACGGGTTGGACGAGGTTCCGGAACATTTGCGCGAAAAAGTCCGACAGGCGGTTGCAGCTTACCAAAAAGCCTACGCACTGCCGCGAATTGTAATGACATGCCGAATCCGTTCCTATCGAGGCACGGCCGAACAGCCGGGCTTTAGCTCATATACTCTAGCACCCTTCACCCAAAAACAGGCGCAAAAATTCTGTCTGGCCTGGTACGACTCGCAGGTGCACTTGGAAAAATTGGAACCAGAGAAGGCCAAAGAACGCGCCGCAGACTTGGCTGGTGCTGCCTGGCGGGATGATTTGAAACGCCTTTCTGAAAACCCCATGCTGCTGACTACGATGGCAATCATCCATCAGAAAGAAACCCGCCTACCAAATGAGCGCGTCAAGCTCTATGGGCTAGCTGTTCGTATCCTTATTGAGAGGTGGCAAAAACATCGTTTTGGTGAGCAGTTGGCAGTCAGTGAAGCCTTGTCTGCGGTACTCAAAGACGAAAAACGAGTGCGCAAAATTCTTGAACGCCTGGCTTATGAAGCGCATCGCATTGGCAAAAAGAACGATAAAAAGGATGAAGCCGACTTGCTGCGCAAAGATGCCCTGGAAATTCTTGAAGGTTCTACTTATCTTGGCGATATGGTGCTGGCAAGCGAGCTTCTTGATTATGTAGATTTACGTTCTGGTCTTTTAGTTGGACGCGGCGGCGAACCGGGCAAACCTTCTGCTTATAGTTTTGCTCACCGAACTTTTCAGGAATATCTGGCGGGCTGCTATCTGATAAATCAGCGCGACGCCGCCCGGCAGTTGTTGGCACACGCGGCTGAACCGCAATACTGGAGTTTAGCGGTTGAATTTGGCTCAGAAGAACTATTTTACAATGGACGTACTGAAAGCCAGAACGATGTACTTGATCTTGCATATGCGTTGCTGTCTGATACATGCAAAACAACCGAACGCTGCAGAACGGCGCTGTGGTCTGCAAAAATGGCTGGCCTGGTGGGATTGGTTGCCATCCAAAACGACAGCAGTCCCCAAGGGGGCGAATCTTATTTAAAGCGACTCTTATCTACCATCCTCAACCTGCTTGAAAGCGACCTGACGCCTGTTGAACGTGCCGACGCTGGATGTGTTCTGGCCAAACTGGGTGACCCGCGCCCTGAAGTCTTGCATGTGGATGCCATGCCCTTGTGTTATATCCCCGCCGGACCATATTTGATGGACAGCCAGGAGGGTGAAGGTAATAGCGATGAACGCCCACAGCATAAAGTTACCTTGCCCGCGTATTGGGTTTCTCAATACCCAATTACTAATGCACAATTTGACGAATTTGTTCAGGGTGGCGGTTATCAAGACCCTGGGTTTTGGCCTGAAGCAAAAACAGCCAATATATGGCAAGATGGTGCGGTGAAGGCTTGGAATGATAACGAACTCCGCACAGCAGCGTATGATTTTGGTGAGCCATATAATCTGTCCAACCATCCGGTGGTGGGGGTGACCTGGTATGAAATGCTAGCCTTTACACGTTGGCTGACAGTGCGTTGGCACGGCCAGGAAATTTTACCGCCGGGATGGCAAGTTCTATTGCCCAGCGAAGCCGAGTGGGAAAAAGCAGCCCGCGGCGGCCTGAAAGTTCCGCAACAAATGTTGATCCGCTCACCGCGCGGCGAGAATGGTTCCGGGTTGCAAAATCCTACAGGTAACTGTTTACTAGAGAAAAATATTCTGCCTGCCCGCGCCTACCCCTGGGATGATGATTTCAATCCCGACTTTGCCAATACCAGCGAAAGCGGCATCGGCACAACCAGCGCCGTGGGTTGCTTTCAGGGCGGATCATCACCATACGGTGTGCTGGATTTAGTTGGCAACGTTTGGGAATGGACGCGTACGATCTGGAATACAGATAAATTTTCCTACCCTTACAAATCAGATGATGGGCGAGAAAACATCAGCGAAGAAACCGGCAAAGACCCCCGGGTGCTGCGCGGCGGCTCTTGCCTCGCTAATCTCAGGGATGCCCGCTGTGCCCGCCGCTCCAGGTACTTTCCCGGTTTCAGGTCCTACCTCATCGGTTTTCGGGTAGTGGTCTCCCCATGCGAAGCGTAGCGGAGCAACTCTGTACT
>CAZLNX010000256.1:0-8929 GCA_964560795.1 uncultured Anaerolineales bacterium
ATACACAGGCAGCATCGAAATGCAATTGTGCGGTGACTTGCTTGAGTAGTACATTCAATGTTAATTCTAATTCCACACTACCAGTAATTGCCATATCGATTTCGCGTAACGCCTGTACGAGTTGTAAGCGTCTTTGGGATTCCTCAAACAACTTGCTTTTTCGAACAGCCATTGCCAACCCGTGGGTGATTTGCATTAATAGTGGGATCTGTTCCACATCGTACCCCGCATGAAGACCAAGCTAGATTTAGCGTCCCTAAAACATCACCTTCAACTTGCAAAGGCAAATTAATCCTCGAGCGCAGACCTGATTGGTGCAGAATCCGTTCGGCTGGATAATCTAATTCTTCTGCCAGGTGTGGGGTCAGGTGCGGCTTTCCAGCTAAGACATTTTTCGCAGCAGCTGTGTCTGAGACGTTGAAGGTGGTTCCCTGACCCAAACCACTACTTTGGCTGTCAAGGGCAACTATAGTTGCTGTTTCTTTATTTGGTTCAAGTAGAGCCAGGCTAGTTCGGTCACAGCCGGTGAGTTCTTGAACACCAGCTACTAACGCAGGAAAGGCATCATCAATATTCGGGCTTCTATTGAGGTCAGTAAGAATCCTGTTGGCAATTTGCAAATTATTCAGCCAACACCTGGTCGTATCGTATAGACGAGCGTTATCCAAAGCGACAGCAATCTGGCTTGCCAAGGCCTCCAGAAAACGTTGCTGCCTTTCATCGAAGGTGTGTGGTTTGAACGATTGTACTGATATTACCCCTACCAATTTGTTTTGTGTGATCAAGGGGACACCTAACCAGGATCGAGCTGGCCGAGTACCATGTTTGGGTTGAACTGGTAATCGATTTTTTTCCATATCTTGAATTAGCAAAGGTTCCCGCTCTCGGGCAACCCAGCCTGTCAGCCCTGCATCCTGTAAAGGTACCGACTGACCTTGCCAAGCTGGCAAAGGTTGATCATCCTCGATGGCCAGGACTATTTCTAATTCTTCCGCCTGGGCGTTGTAAAGTGCCAGAAGCAGCGTGTCTGGTGCGAATAACGAATGGATCTGTACAGCAATCGCCTCAAGGCGGGCTTCTATCCCTAGTTCGCCCGTAATCACCTTGGTTGTGTCATAAAGACCGGCCAGCTCTTGGGTCTGGCGCTGTACTTCGACCATCATTTGAGCGGTGCGCAGAGCTATTGCCGCTTGTGCAGCGAATGCATTCACGACTGTGAGATCAGCCCGGCGCAGGCCAGAACCGATGATGGCCAACAAGCCTTGCGGCTCTCTTTCCACCATCAGGGGGGCGTAGATGGCTTGTTCTAATCCCAGATAACTGGCTAAACGCTCTGCCAATGGCCGCGCTAGATTGGGCAATCCTTCCAGAATGGCATCTGCCACTCGTTCGATGTATAAGCCTTTCCCTTCGCCTATGGTTATTCCCTGGAGGTTGTCTGGCTGAAGCTTCAAGCGCAAGCCATGCACAGTCACCCCAGACATTTTTTCAGCCACTTGCAGCTTATTCGACTCTAGGGTGAGGTGAACTAATATAAGTTCGTGCTCTGAAGACAAACGGAAGATGACAGCATGATAGCCTAGATTGGCGATTGCATCTCCAATAGCTCTGTATACCTCTTCGGGGGTAACAGCAAGTTGGATGGCTTGAGCTGCCTCGCTGAGCGCTAGTAACATATGTTGGGATCGTGATATCTCCTCAAGTGCGCTTCTTAATTTTCCTTTCCTTCGGACTTGCTCTGTGATATCACGCGCAGCAGCGTAAATCAATTTTTCCTGATAAGGTGATGCGCGCCATTCGATCCAGCGAAAGGTGTTATCCTGATGGCGATATCGGTTGATAAAACTCCGCACCTGCTGCCCATCAGAAAGTTCTGATATTGCTGCCAATGTAGCATCTAAATCCTCTGGATGGACCAGATCAAGAAAACGAGAGCCCTCCAGTTCTTCTAACGGATACCCCAATGTGGTTTCCCAGGCAAGATTCAACCGCAGGAAATAGCCGTCAATATCAGCAATGCACATGAGGTCGAGATCGAGGTCGAAGAAACGAGCGAGATCGTCGGTTCTATCCTGCAACGCTTTTTCCACCCGGTTTCGATCACCAATTACCCTTTTCAATCGTTCACCGAGATCACGCATGTGCCCTATAGACATGCTCATTATGAAAGCGACCAAATATCCAGGAATAGAATTCCAACTAAAGTAGCTAACTAGGCTGTAGAGCCAGAGTGAGTACCCTATCGCGAGCAATCCTATTATGAATCCTCCCCAGAATCCCAGAAGCCAACTGGAAATGAGCATCGGTAACGCGATAAACGCTCCCACAGTTGGACCCAGTTGCCGGTAGAGTGGAAAAAAAGCCAAGGTGAAAACGCCAAATGCTCCTAAAACCATCAGGAGGCGAGATCGAATCGACAAAGAATGAATACCATCTTCTACCGCCATCTTCCCGAATTTCTTAAGGCGACCTTTCATATACAGAACCTTGAATATTGAATATTACGCGCTGAAAAGGTTTCACTCATTTCATGATCCCATTGGGAAGCTTTGGACGCGAATTTTTGCGTTTATTTGTGTGATCTAGCTTTTTGATTTTCCATTGCCATTGGAGCCATTACCATTATAGCCACCCGATATCAGGTAGGAAGCAAACTCCTCTAGAGAATTGGCATTGATAGAGAAGATCATTTTTTGGGCTTCAGGTGTGAATTCAAATGTCTCCCCGTTATACCCTCCCGATAATGCAATTGGTGTGTTTCTAAGCAATAAACTGCAAAATTCCGGGTTGACGACCGCAGCAGTAAGCAAGCGGCTCAATTCTCTGGCTTGTGATATATCGTGCGATAAGGTATTTTGGGTTGTAGGATGCATGATATTACCTGTGAATCTGATTATGGCGATGCAAACTTCCACCAGAAGCCCACATCAGCCAAAACGCTCCTAATGCGATCAAAATATCTCCAATGCTGAAGGCAACCTGGGTTGGCATCCAGGTTGGCAACAACAAACAGTCCGATAACCACCACAGACGGGTGGCATCAACCGGTAAGACGATATCCTTGCCCTCCCACAGACGCTGGTTCAGTCCCCACGAGTCAGGTGGCGCATTTGGAGACAACAGAATGACGGTTTCAGGGCTAATGGGCATCAACCCGCCGTTGAGTGTAATCACCAGCAGGTTGAGCGCCAAGCCAAGCCCTAAATCCCAGAAACCTGGCTTACTTCGATTGAACCAGGCGAAGACCATTAGAAGGAATTGTGATCCCACTAAAGCGGCAGCAGCTAGGCTATCTGGAATCAGTTCGCGAGTAGTATGCCAGTTGAATGCCAGAAATTGCGGCAGATATGCCACTGGCACCAGCCAGAGCAGGCGCAATTCAGGGGGACGAAATTCGTGCTGGCTAACCCAGGCCCTTCCCAGGCCCGCGATCAGTCCCCCAGCAACTGCCCAAAGCAGGATCATTCAATATTACCCTGAGCCTGGGCCACTTCCTCCATCTGGTGCACCTGCACCCAACACGAAGAGGATCAGGCTTAGTAGCACCAGCAGTATGCGAATGTGGTGTGGGTTCACACTGCCTGCCAATAGACTGAGATTGAGGATATGGCGTTTCATGAGAAGCCTCCTTTAGATAAAAAGATATAGTGAACATTGTTGTAATAATGCCTTATAAGAGGCCTCAAAACTGACCTCAAAAAACAAAAACGACCCTCTATTGGGTCGTTTCTAAGCATTTGGGTTCTGGGTAAGGGGTTACCGCATCAGAATCTCGTATAATTGCTCGGTTTCTTCAGAAGGGGACACGTCTAGCTGTTGCTTTAAAATCGACCCACAGGTTTCGAACTGGCGGGCTACAGCAGCCCGGTTCCCTATAGCGGCGTGGGCGCGCATGGCTAAGCGGTGGACCGCCTCCAGACAAGGATCTTCAGCCAATAGCCGTTTGCAGGTTTCCAGGACACTCAGGTAATCTTGAGCCTCCAACAGCAATTGACCCAAACTCAAGCCTGCTTCCACGAAAGCCAACCGCAGGTGTTCCCGTTCCAGTACGACCCAGTTCTGGTCTGTGAATTGTAGATAACTCCCCTGGTAGAGATGCAAGGCTTCCCTGAAGGCAGCGATTCGTTCATCAGGGTCTTTAGCTTCCCGGGCTTGGTCTAGTTTGTTTGTGAAACTTTCTGCATCATATTCGTAATCCAGGGAGCGGTTGAAATGGTAAGAATTCTCCTCGAAGAGGACAACATCCTGTCTCAGGGCGTGGCGCAGCCAGTAGACGAGGTTCTTGAAGCGTAATTTCAATTTAGCTGGTGAGCTTTCTGGCCAGAAAATCAAACCGATTTCCTCCTTGGTCAAGCCCTTTGGATGGGCAAGCAAGCAAAAGAGTAGTTCTCTTACTGGTTTGCGGGATACCCAATCTGGGTCAGAAGCCGGTTTCCCATTAAGCAAAACCTGGCCCTCGCCGAAAGCCTGAATGGTCAGGTGAGGAGGTGCAAAGGGTTCCGTCGAGATTTTCTGGCGTAATCGTCGGCGGAGAGATGGAATATCGGCTTCGAAACGAGTGATTTGTTGCAATAATTGGGTGGTCTGAAGACCGAAAGTTGGATGTTCTTGAGCAGCCTCCAGTAACGATTTAGCTTCCCGGCCAGTTACAACCAGGATATGCTGGCTTTTCAGCTTGGATGCTGATTGGAATGCATACTCAAGTTGTCTCAAGGCTATTTTTAGATCTCCTTCAGCGAAGTAGGCCAGTGCCAGATAAAGACTGGCGCGGGTGGCTTCCACCCATTGGCTGCCATTTTCGAAGAGACTGACTGCATCTTGCAAGTGTGTTTGAGCCCGGAGAGCATTCTTCTCGGATAGGGCTAGTTGTCCTGCACCAAGATTAAACAGCGCTCTCTCATAAGTAGAATTGCTCTCCTGAGAGATCATTCTGGCAGATTGGAGAAGCTCATTTGCCAAAGGTAGTTCACCATCTGATCGAAGCAAGGAAGCTTCTGCTAGGTTTAGGTATAGTAGTAAGAAATGATGTTGGATGAGTTCTGCCACTTGGCGAGCATTTTGATAGGCGCGTCGTGCAGCTACTGGTGCATCTAGATCAGTATACACATCACCAAGGCTGGATAAAGCATATGCTTCTGCACGCTTGTAACCGCTTTGCCTAGATAGAATCAGAGATTCCTCCAGTAAAACAACAGTTTGCTCGTAATCACCTGTTGTGTGGTAGACAACTGCTGCATTATTTAATATAAAGGCCAAATTGATAATGTTTCCTGTTTTGCGAAGATGATTGATTGCAGTTTGATAAGCAGATTTTGCCTGATCAAAGGATCCCAATGCCCTGTAGATCGCCCCCAAATCAGTGTTAATAATTGCCAAATCATCTTGATTGTCTAGCCCAGTTAGGATTTCTTTTGCCTCTAATAGAGCATTCAAGGAAGTATCCAGCTGCCCAAGATGTTTCCAACAATGTGCTTTGACTTTCATCGCCTCAGCCTTAACAACACGCAATTTCCCATCTTGCCCTGTTAGGGATAACGCCTGCTCTACATCGGACAAAGCCGCTTGGTAATTTCCTAAAAAACGATGTGTGTATGCTCTTCTCTCCAGGGTATATGCCAAATCAAATGTGTTCCCTATTTCTTGTAAAGTCAGCACTGCTTTATTGAGTAGCCCTAACCCTTGTTCAATATCCCCCAACATAACGGCTACAATTCCCTGTGCGGAAACTAATCCTGGACGCGAGGTCAGTATGTCCTCAGGCAAAGTATCGATCCACTCTGCCAATGTCCTCCAGCGGCCACCACGCATTAGATGAGGCCTGGCCTTTACGATCAAGTCCGCCGTGGCTTCCATATCGTTCAGGCGCTGGTAAATTTCATGGGCGCGATCCCAATCCTTTCGTTGGATGAGTACAGCCGCAAATCGTCGCAAGATCCGTACTGGTTCATCAGGTTGTTCCTGCGCCAGTTGGGTTTGTAGAAAATCTCGAAACAGGTGATGGTAACGTACCCAGTTTCTCCCAGTGTCTACTGGCAGGATGAACAGGTTCTCATGTAGAGTAATCGCTATCAACTCGTTCCAATCATGTTCTGCCCCAAAAACATCCTTGCACAATTCTGAGTCAAATTCTTCCAAAAGGGATGTATGCAACAAAAACTCACGTATTGAAGGGGGCTGCTGGTCGAGCACTTGTTGGGCCAAATAATCATAAAGCCCGATTCCGGAAACCCGCGCCGCACGAATACGTTCACTCATCCCCTGCCACATGGTTTGAGTTGAAAGCAGCAGACCGGTGATCCAGCCCTCTGTTTCCTCTGCCATTGCTTCGGCTTCCATGTCGGGCAAAGTCAAATGATGATTTTGTAAAACCATAGCCTGGATCTCTTCGGGTTTGAAAGCCAATTCCTTATAATCAAGGCCACCCACTAGAGAACGCGCGATCATCAGAGGTAGGTCGGCCAGGGAGAGCAATGTCCGGGATAAAATGAGTAAGTGGCAGTTTTCCCCTACAGCTTGAGCGAATCTGTTGATGAACTCAGTTATCTCTTGATGATTGTCGACCAGATGATAATCGTCAAGAACCACTGCAAAGTGCTCTCTCACATCGCTGTAAATCTCATTGACGATTATTGTGATGAATCGATCAAGATTGAATTCATTCTGCCTTGTACTCTTCAAAGCTACTGAAGATTGTTCTCCAAATTTTGGAAATCGATGGGCTATTGATGCGATGAAGTATGTGATGAATCTCTGCAAATCCTGATCCAGTGAGTCTAGGGCATACCAACAAATCGGAAGATCGATTTGGAAAGCCAAATCCACTGCCAGTGACGTTTTGCCATAGCCTGCAGGTGCGGCAATGATGGTGATCTTTTTGTCCATCAAACTATCGTACAGGTAGTCGGTCAGTCGCTGCCGTGAAAGCAGCTCGGACCGTCGGCTGGGCACAACGATTTTTGTCTGGGTGATAATGGTGTTCATAGTGATCTAACCCATGTACTGGTCGATGCGTAGGATGACTTTGAGTTTACAGATCATTGCGATCTCGTATCTCCGCCATTTTATTAGACAATAGAAAATAGATAACCACTACGGACAAGGGTACTGGATATCTATTTTACATTAACATATCTCCCCCAAACATAGTATCTTAGTGTGGCATTATGTTCATGTCATGAGGGTTATCAGGGATATTGCCACTTCACCTGGGAATCACGATCTCCTGGTTTACGCCAATTAGCCAATCGTTAATTCTGTATAAAAAACAGCTAATTGGTGATAATTATGTTCCCTCCCTCTTGACGGATGTAATTAATAATTAGCATTTCACATCAAGCAATCTACAACTTCTTCGGCACCTTATTTTTTTTTAAACACCTGACTCTCGTTGGGCGTTTCGCTTTTCAAAGTGTCACCCCATCAAAATTGACATAGGAAATCCAACCATAATGCCACCAGCGTTTTTGTGGGATAAATTGTGATTGTTGTTTACCTGTGGTGAGCATCATCAGGGAACCTGGGGATATAAATAGACGTCTAATAGTCACTGTTCATCGTTTCAGGAGATATATGCCATGAAGAGGATCTATATTTTTGTCTTTTTGACTACTCTACTGACAGCCTGCGCGGGGGCGGAATCTCCCCGAATGATCGCATCCCACCCTGACGGGGAGTTAATCGCTGTCTACCCTTCACATCCAGAACCTTATTCCAATCAAACCATCACCTATGATGCCAATCTGGAGTTGGAAGTCTCCAATACAGATAAGGCCACTGAGGAGGCCAAGGATATCGCCATTAAATACGGCGGTTATCTACTCAGTTCACACACCTGGTTCCAGAACGGTGACAAACACATCACGGCGGTCATCCATATCCCCGCCGTGCATTTCGAGTCTGCTCGTGGTGACTTGCTTCGCCTGGGGGAAGTATTATCGGAACACGTATCTGGAGACGCTTCTGGCTGGAACAGCTTCTCAACGTTTACGATCCACTTTCATCCCAAATCTTTTGATCTCCCTTCGATCTCACTGCCCAATTGGCGGCCCGCTCGTACATTCCAGAAGGCCTGGCAGGTGTTCGCTACCATCTTTGGCTTTTTAGTGGATGTAGTTATTTGGGTTGCCGTTGTTGCCGGACCTTTTGTGCTGATAGGTTGGCTGGTCTGGAAATTCATCCTGCGGAAACGAAAATCATAACTTCCAACAATGTCAGCGTTTTGTCACCGCCTTTTCATACCTTTATCAAGTCAATCCCAGATAATGCTTGTATCCTGAAGGCAAATCAATTCAAAGAAGTACCTCATCAATTCAAGGAGAAAGTACCATGAACGCCAAACATATAGCATTTTTCACCCTGACCATTTTGTTGCTGCTCAACGCCTGCGCACCCAAAGCGACCGAAGCGCCCACCGTAGAAGAATACACTTATGAAGTCGAGCGCGAAGCCGGTGATGCGGCGGTTGAGCAACCCGTCACCGAAGTTGAAGAAGCCGCCGCAGCCGAATATGACGCCGAACCCGCGTCCCCCCAGCCAACGTCGATTGCTGCACAACCGCTGCCCACTGCCCTGCCAACGGCCATCGCCCAAGAGATGAGCGGCATCAACCCGACCTCGCCCCCGCCGCAGAATAACTACTATGAAGATTACGGCGTCAATCCTTTTATGGATACCTATGAAGATCACCTTTCGACCTTCGCCCTAGACGTGGACACGGCTTCCTACAGTGTGGCTCGCCGATATGTGAACGATGGCCATCTGCCCCCAAAGGATGCTGTTCGTGTCGAAGAATTCGTCAATTACTTCGATCAGGGTTACCTCACACCGCCGGACGTTGCCTTCGGCATCTACGCTGATGGTGCGCCTTCACCATTTCATTACGATGGTTCTTATATCCTGCGCTTCGGGGTGCAGGGATATGAGGTCCCCG
>CAZLNX010000257.1:0-8900 GCA_964560795.1 uncultured Anaerolineales bacterium
CACCCATCCCACTGCGCTGCCAACAGTGGAGCGCGGCAGCATCAAACTCGATCTCCACCGCCGCGATTTTACCATCAACACCTTGGCAATGCGTCTCGATGGGCGCCACTATGGCGAGTTGCACGACTACTGGGGCGGCTTGGGAGATTTGCAAAAGGGCAGTCTTCGCGCGCTGCACTCGCTTTCTTTTGTAGACGATCCTACTCGTATGCTGCGCGCCGTCCGCTATGAACAGCGCTACGATTTCCAAATCGGCGAACGCACGCTCGAATTATTATTGGAAGCCAAGCCCCTACTCGACCGGGTTTCCGGCGACCGCATCCGCCATGAACTGGACAATATTCTCGACGAGAACAAAGCCCGTCAGATGTTAGAGCGCCTCGATGAATTAGGTTTATTGAAAGCAATTCATGCGGATATTCTTTGGAATGCTGATATCGCCGGCTGTATAGCTTCCATCAAAGATCACACACCTGAAGAGTATTGGAGTCTCGGACCTACTATGCGTGGGAGGCGACTGAAGAGAGCTTTGGCTTATATCCGATGGCTGATTCCACTCCCGATCTATCGCGTCCAAGGTGTGATCAAACGCCTGAAGTTGCCCCGCTCCCTGGCGGAGACCATTCGCGCGGCCTGCTTTATCTGGCATGAACTCCCGAACGTAGTAAGCGAGAAACCAAGCGCAATCACATCCCGCCTGGCGAAGGCGCCTGCCCTGGCACTATATGGTGTCCACCAGTCTACCAACGACCCTAAAGCGCGGCAGATCCTCGAAACTTATGCTAAGGAATGGAGACATGTCTCTCCTACGATCACGGGTCATGACTTGCGTGACCTTGGCCTCTCGCCAGGGCCAACCTTCAAGCAAATTCTCACAGACCTACGCAACGCCTGGCTTGATGGTGAAGTTTCTACAACAAAACAAGAGAAGCGCTTGCTTAAAAAATTGGTCAAAAAATATTCCAAGTAATAACCTTGCCACTAGATTTGATCCATGCTAAAATCTTGCCGCTATAGGGTGGTAGCAATACTGCTGTCGGCGAAAAGTGGGCAACCCCCACTTTTTTCGTGTCTGGAACCTGCCACCCATTTTGATGGAGAAAAAGCATGAAGAAAGATTTTGCACTTGCATTTAAGCAAATCCTGGAAGACCGCGGATTACCACAAGAAGTTGTCCTCGCCGCGATTGAGGACGCCATGGTTTCCGCTTATAGACGCGCGGTTCACGCTTCAAACGCACAACACGTTGAAGCTAGAATCGAATCAGAAACTGGCGAAGTTGAAATTTTCGTCGAAAAAGAAGTTGTCGAAGAAGTACAAGACGACCGTACGGAAGTCGTGCTCAAGATAGCAAAAACAGTCGATGCGGACGCTGAACTCGGTGATATGGTCATCGTGGAAAGCACTCCCCAGAATTTCGGCCGTGTGGCGGCGCAAACAGCTCGCCAGGTTATCCAGCAACGAATCCGCGAGGCCGAACGTGACGCACAACTCAAATATTACGCCAACCAGGTTGGTGATATTGTCAATGGCATTGTTCAAGCAATCAATGCCAAACAAATCACATTAGGGTTAGATCTAAAGGCCGAGGGAATTATGCCCAGGCGCCAGCAGATCCCGCGCGAATTTTTCCGCGTCCATGACCGGGTGCGCGCCTTGCTTATGGAAGTGCAAGAGTCTAACCGAGGCCCGAAGATCGTCCTTTCGCGCGCCCACCCCGATTTCTTGCGCCGTTTGCTGGAAAACGAAGTGCCGGAAATTTACCATGGCATGGTAGAGATCCGTTCCATTTCCCGCGAGCCAGGGCAACGCTCTAAGGTAGCTGTAGCAGCCCTGCAACCAGGCGTTGACCCCGTTGGCGCTTGCGTTGGTATTCGAGGCGTCCGTATTCAAGCCATCGTTCGCGAACTCAATGACGAAAAAATCGACGTTATTGAATGGAATCCTGACCCTCAAGCGTATATCGCAAAAGCACTCAGCCCTGCGCGAGTGCTCAATGTCTTTCTCGAAGAGCGTGGCGGGACACAAACTGCGACTGTGGTCGTACCCGAAGATCAGCTCAGCCTGGCAATCGGTCGTGACGGTCAGAATGCCCGTCTTACAGCAAAACTCACTGGCTGGCGCATTGATATCAAGAGTCTCATCGAGGCAACCAGTGAGATACTCTTCAAACTGAAGAATAACCCTGACTACGCTATTTACTTCGAGCAGGAGAAAGACAATATTCCCCAAATTGAAGCCTATATGCGCAAGAAGGCTGAGGGACGTCCTATCACGCCTGAGGATTTCCAAGATATGCAGGCTTTCACTGAGCGCGTCGAACTAGGACGTATTACTTCTGAACGGATCGAGCAAAAAGAGGTCAGTGAGCGAACCGCGTCCGCGCAGGAAGGCATTCCACAAGGCGCCTACGAACTTCCGCTCGATACGCTGGGCCTTGCAACCCGCGTCAAGAATCTCCTTGTCGAAAACTTAAAAGTCGAAACGGTTGGCGACCTGGCCTTCAAATTGAACTATGATGTGGAAGAGATCAGCGGTATCGCTGGTATCGGACCCAAGGCTATGGAGCAGATCGAGAGCTCAATCGAATTGATGATTTCTTCACTCCCCGAACCTGAAGAAATCGTCGAAGAAGAACCGGTTGCCGCGGAAGAAGAAGTTGTACCCGTCGCAGAAGCGGATGCAGTTGAGGCCAAAGTCGAGGCTGAAGATCTCCCAGACGAAGCCGCAGTTGAACCTGTCGATGACGCTTTACCCGCTGATGTGGATGCAGTCGAAACTGTGGTCGAGGAACCTGCAGAAGCAAAAGAGGTGGTTGAAGAAATTGTCGAACCGGTCGCTGAGAAAGAAGCAGTTGCTGATGCTGATGCAGTTGCTGAGCCCGAACCAACTGTGGAAGCAGAACCCATCGATGCCGAGAAGGATGAAGAAATCCCCGACTCAACGGAAGAAATTCTCGAGATCAAACCCGAGATGCTCGACGTTCCTGAACCATCCAAAGAAGACGAACTTCTTGAAGAACTCGACGATGATGATAAATCGAAGAAACGCAAAAAATACGTCGAGATCGAGTACGATCCGGATCGAGATGTAACTATTTATCGAAAGAAACACAAAAAAGATTCCAAAGGATGGGATGATTGGGATGATGATGAATGGGATGTCTAATTCCTTTTCTCCAATCATAATCTTTTGAAGTGAGAAGTGGCAAAAAAACGTAAGAAGAAACATATACCCCAACGCACCTGTGTTGGCTGCCGTACCGTACAACCCAAACGCTCGATGACCCGGGTTGTGCGTACGGCTGATGGTATCCAAATCGATCTGACGGGCAAACTCCCGGGACGTGGCGCATACCTTCACAACACACTGAATTGCTGGGAACGAGGCTTAAAAAGTGGCTTATCTCGTGCGCTAAAAACCGAGATCAGCCCCGATGATCGACAACGCATCTCTGATTTTATGGCCTCTCTCTCAGATGAGAATGAAATAGAAGATGCGTCGGGTGAATAATTCCTAACGCCCTGGTGACCAACATTTGACGAAAGCTGGGATAGCATTCAAATCTCAGCTTTACGCCAGATCATTGGGGCGCCTAACTCGAATAGCAGGAGCGACCTTATGAGCGATACTGGCGAATTAAAAAGCATCGAACTCCCAGAAAATATAACCGTTCGCGAACTTTCCGAAAGTTTACAAACCAGCCCTATTGAAGTCATCAAAACCTTGATGTCAAATGGTGTCATGGCGAACATCAACCAGCAAATTGATTTCGACACGGCAGCTATCGTCGCGGCAGAGTTGGGTTTCGATGCTACCCCGCTGGATGTTGACGATGAATCACTTGAAGATGCGGCCGAAATCCCTCTTTGGCGCCAATGGATTGCCAGGGAAAATCCCGAAAAATTACAGGCACGTCCCCCAGTTATTGGAATCTTAGGTCATGTCGACCATGGCAAAACTACGCTCTTGGATGCAATTCGCCAAGCAGATGTTGCTGGCGGTGAAGCGGGTGGTATCACCCAGCATATTGGAGCCTATCAGGTCGAACATAATAACCGACTGATCAGCTTTATCGACACGCCAGGCCACGCTGCATTTACGGCTATGCGTGCTCGCGGCGCGCAAGGCGCAGATATCGTCGTTTTGGTGGTCGCTGCTGACGATGGTGTCATGCCCCAAACTCGCGAGGCTATCTCTCATGCAAAGGCAGCCCAGGTGCCTATCGTTGTTGCGCTCAATAAGATTGATCGTCCTAATGCCGCTCCTGATCAGGTCAAACAGCAACTTGCTGAGGTCGAGCTGGTACCCGATGAGTGGGACGGCGATACACTGGTTGTACCTATCTCTGCGAAAGAAAAACAAGGTCTCGAAGATTTATTGGAAGCTATCTTACTGGTCGCAGACAACAACGAGATCATTGCCAACCCCGATGGTGTTACCTTTGGGACAGTGATCGAGGCCAGCCAAGAGCGCGGTCGGGGAGCTATGGCAACATTCCTGGTTCAGAACGGCACGCTCAAAGTTAGCGATTCTGTCGTAGCCGGCCAGGTCAGCGGAAAAATCAAAGCCATGTTCGACTTCAAGGGCGAGAAAATCAAAGAAGCCCCGCCATCCACACCCATATCGGTGATGGGTCTAGATAATATCCCTGAAGCTGGCGAACTGTTTAGAGTTGCGAAATCAACCAAAGTTGCCCGAGAGATCGTCGAAAAGCGCAAGCAGTTGGTTGCTGATCGAGCGGCTGCATCAAGCGGCGGATTAACACTGGAGCAACTTTTTGCCCGCGTGCAAGCTGGTGATGTAAAAGAACTGCGCCTGATCATCAAAGCGGATGTTCAGGGTTCCTTGGAGCCCATTGTCTCGTCACTAAAAGAAATGGATGTCGAGGGGATTGGTGTCAACATCTTACACGCAGATACTGGCAATATCGGTGAAAATGACGTAATGTTGGCATCCACTTCTGATGCAATCATCATTGGGTTCAATACGCAGCCCGATGCGGCTGCTCGCCGAATGGCCGATACGGAAAAAGTATCCATTCGATCTTATAATATTATTTATCGTCTTACTGAAGATATCGATAAAGCGCTCAAGGGTTTGCTTGAGCCGGAAAAACGCGAGATCACCGTGGGTCGTGCCAATGTATTGGCAGTCTTTGGCGCTTCGAGGATTGGCCGGGCGGCCGGCTGCCGCGTTGTCGATGGCGAAATCCGGCGCAATGCACGCGTCAAAGTTATTCGTGGGGAAGAAGCAATCTTTGAGGGCGAAATTGCCTCGCTCAAACGACATCAAGAAGACGTGCGCGAAGTGCGCGATGGCTTTGAGTGTGGTATTGGCTTGCGAGGCTTCAATGACTTTGAAGAAGGCGATGTTATCGAGTGCTTCACAATTGAAATGGTCCAAATCATCTAGCACGGAGAGTTGAATGGTCTCAAAAGTACGCGCCCAACGAATAGCTGACCGCATACACGAGGAACTTTCTGGAATTATACTCATGGAAGTATCTGATCCTCGCGTAGTTTCAGCGTATATCACCAAAGTTCGGGTGGACAATGAATTGTCTTACGCAAATATCTATGTCTCTTCTATGCAGGGGAGCGAAGAGGCAGATAGCATTCTAGAAGGGCTAAACCATGCCAGCGGATATTTGCGCAGGGAACTCACCCAACGGATTCAGTTACGACATTTCCCCAGACTGCGTTTCTATTGGGACCCAAGCCCCGAACATGCTGACCGCATTGATGAACTCATCGCATCACTTGATACGGGCGAAGAAGATTCAGAAGATCAAGAACCTTTTGATGAAGAATGATGAATGATAAATCTCTTCTCGAAGCCAAACAGATTCTGCAAAACGCCCAACACATTCTAGTCACATCACACATCCGTCCGGATGGGGACGCGATTGGATCTCTTATTGCGTTAGGCTTGGCTCTTCAGAATGCGGATAAAACAGTCCAGATGGTAATGGAAGATGGTGTTCCGAAATCTTTCCGCCATCTCAAAGGCAGCGAACTCGTCAAGAAGAAAGCCATAGGCGAAGTTGATGCCATTGTGGTTGTTGACTGCTCTGATCTTGAGCGGACTGGGAAAGTGCTGCAGAATTACCCTGCCCCAGATATCAACATCGATCATCACTTCACCAATCTTAATTTCGCCCGTGTGAACCTGGTTGATATAAAAGCGGCAGCTACGACTGAGATGTTGGCAAAAATTATACCCACCATCGGACTGGAGATATCAAAACCGATTGCTGAGGCGCTACTTACAGGTTTAATCACGGATACAATTGGTTTCCGCACAACATCGATGCGCTCCAATTCTCTTCGTACAGCCGCAGATTTGATGGATTTTGGCACTGACTTGCCAGATCTCTACCAAAAAGCCCTACATTCACGCTCATTTGAGGCTGCTCGTTACTGGGGCGCGGGGCTGACCACCATCGAGCACGATAATCGCATGATATGGGCAACGCTTGATCTGGATGCCCGAGAGTCAGCCAACTATCCCGGCAACGACGATGCCGATTTAGTCAATATCCTTACAACGATTAACAATATTGACATCGCTGTAATTTTCATCGAGCAACCCAAGGATCGCGTCAAAGTCAGTTGGCGCGCCCGCTCCGGCTTTGATGTCTCAAAGGTCGCCATGCAGTTTGGCGGTGGCGGCCATAAACCTGCTGCTGGGGCTACAATTGAAGGAAATTTGTTAGATGTGCAAGCAGAAGTACTCAGAGAGACTAAGAAATTATTGAATGGAAGCTAATTATTTCGAAAGGTTTCTGCAAACACAAAAGTAACCAAAGAAGGTAAAATTTATGCAACCCAATACATATATACTGGGGAGATAACTATGGAAGGAAAAATTAAAAACGTTGTTTCAGGGGCACTTGTCATCGACAAGCCGATTGGTTTAACATCGCATGATGTTGTAAAAATTGTTCGTCGGGGGACGAATATTCGCCGCGCAGGTCACACTGGGACACTTGATCCACGCGCTTCTGGTGTACTTGTCGTTTTGATTGGACCTGCCGTTCGTTTGAGCGAATTTATTTCAGCTGACGACAAACGCTACCAGGCTACTGTAAAACTTGGCGCATCTACGGACACATACGACTCTGAAGGTCGTATCACACATACTGCACCGTACGATCACATTACCGAAGATCAGTTTACGACCTTGCTGAAGAGCTACGAGGGGAAAACCCTACAGACACCGCCGGTTTACTCGGCAGTAAAGGTTCAGGGACGGCCAGCTCACCGACGCACTCGCGCCGGCGAAGAAGTTGAGCTAGAACCTCGCGAGATCGATGTATATGCACTCGATCTGCTCGAATGGGCACCTCCCGAAATCGTTCTGGATGTGTACTGCTCTTCTGGTACGTATGTCCGCTCTTTGGCCAATGATATTGGCGAGGATCTTCAGACGGGCGCTCACCTTATTGGTCTCCGTCGCACGAAGAGTGGATTCTTCACCTTACGCCATGCTGTGCGCTTGCGCGAACTTCAAGATGCTTTCCTGACTGGTGACTGGTACCGATACTTGATCCCAGCCGCTGAGCTTCTGCCAGATTGGCCATCGCTGGTATTGGATAACGAACAGGTTGAAAAAGTCGCTTTCGGGCACCGTCTTCCTGTGGGGTCCAACCCTGAGATGACTGAAGATGGATACACACGCGCCGTAAGTGAACAAGGCGATTTGGTTGCCGTGCTTGGCTTCGATGAGAATAAGCGCGAGTGGCAGCCAAAGAAGGTTTTCTTCCAGACATAAACTACGATTTAGATCGCGTTAGCCCATTAACCTGATGCAACACTACTGGTCTCTTGAAGATGTCCAGCTAGAAGACACCTGGCTAACGATCGGCTCTTTTGATGGCGTGCACCTTGGCCATCAAAGTGTTGTGCGTGAATTAGTCGCTGGGGCGCATGAAGTAAGCGCCCCAGTTATTGTGCTTACCTTTTACCCACACCCCGCAACCGTCCTACGAGGGTATGATTATCCCTTCTACTTAACTACACCTGAAGAACGTGCCTACCTTTTAGGCAAATTAGGCGTTGATGTTGTCATAACGCATCCTTTTGATGAAACTGTGGCGGCAACATCAGCGCGAGACTTCATGGCCAATTTGAACAAGCATCTTGGCATCCAACATTTGCAGGTGGGCTATGATTTCGCCCTGGGAAAGGACCGCGCCGGCACTCCAGACACCCTGCGAGAGTTTGGAAAGGAGTTTGGGTACAGCCTGACGAGCACCGATTCTCTGACTGTAGGAAACGATGCAGTTTCCTCCAGCCGGATTCGATTTTTACTGGGCGCGGGCCAAGTTGATCAGGCCGCCAAACTTCTCGGCAGGAATTACGCCATCAAAGGCGAGATTGTTGTCGGAGATCGGCGCGGCGCGACCTTGGGTTTCCCAACCGCAAATATGGACGTTTGGTCGGCGCAGGCTATACCGGCCGCGGGCGTTTACGTCTGCAGGGCTGAGGTGCGCGGTCAAAGCTGGGAGGCAGTAACCAACATCGGGGTCAGACCCACCTTCGAGTCCAGCCCCGTACCGCCCCGCGTGGAAGCACATCTACTTGACTTCGATAACGATATCTACGGAGAAACACTGCACCTAGAATTTCTGCACCGCTTGCGCGGCGAAAAACGTTTTCCCAACATTGACGCTCTGGTAACTCAAATCCAGGCTGATGTAAAACAGGCTCGCCAGATGCTTGCTTCTTGACAGCAACAGTAAAGCCTCGGTATACTCATAACAATTGAATACTGCACGGGGAGCCTGGTATATCCAGGCTGAGAGGAGCGTAATCACAACGCTCGACCCGCAACCTGATCCGGAGGCTATCCACTTAAGGCGGGACAGCACCGGTAGCCAAAGGGTCGTGAACGAC